>JAGCFY010000031.1 GCA_017649845.1 Paludibacteraceae bacterium | reverse complement strand
CTGGACACGAACTGGGATGATGTGTTTTACCTGACAGACACCGGCCGTTGCTGGGACGGATACAAGGTGTCGGTACGCGATAAGATACCCGGCAAACAAGAACAATGGACAGCAGCAGGCCTTACCTGGCACAGCACAGGAGAGTTGATAGAGGCCGTGAAAGCGGGTAGGTTGCCTGTTCACACGATGATCACCACCCATCCGCAGCGATGGACGAACAATAAAGCGGAATGGTGGAAAGAGATGATTCTACAGAACATGAAAAATACTATTAAGAAATTATGGATAAGAAATTGAATTTTGCGTTAATCGGTGCAGCGGGCTATATTGCTCCGCGCCACATCAAAGCTATTGCAGACACAGGGAACAACCTGTTGGTGGCATATGACAAGTTTGATTCGGTCGGCCGTCTGGACAGTTCGTTTCCTGATTGTTCGTTCTATACGGAAAATGAGCAGTTTGACCGATTCTGCTCCAAGCAGATGCGAACCGACAACCCACTGAACTGGGTATCCATCTGCACACCGAACTATACGCACGATGCCTTCATCCGTTACGGTCTGAGGCTGGGTTGCGATGTGATATGCGAGAAACCTCTGGTGCTTAATCCTTATAACATTGACAACCTGGTTGAGTTAGAGAATGAAACAGGTCACAAGGCATATACTATTCTGCAGTTGCGATTGCATGATAAGATCCGTGCGCTGAAGGAGAAAGTGGAGAAAGGTCCGAAAGATAAGATCTACGACGTGGATCTGACTTATATCACGAGTCGCGGTAAATGGTATTACAGCAGCTGGAAAGGCGATGTACACAAGAGTGGCGGCATCGCGACCAATATCGGCGTGCATTTCTACGACATGCTGCAATGGGTTTTCGGTCCGGTAAAGAAGAATATCGTGCATGTGATGAGTTTTGACCGCGTGGCAGGTTATCTGGAGCTGGAGAAAGCCCGTGTGCGCTATTTCCTGAGTATCAATGCGGAATGTCTGCCTGCCAATGCCGTGCAAGGCGAGAAGCGAACCTACAGAACGCTGAGTATCGACGGTGAAGAGTTTGAGTTCTCTGCCGGTTTCACGGAGTTGCATACCGAGAGCTACAAGCAGATTTTAGCCGGAAACGGATTCCGAATCAGCGAAGCGAGACCATGTATCGAGACCGTTGCCCAGATCCGCCACTCCGAACCCATCGGATTAGTAGGCGATTATCACCCATTGGCCCAACTGCCGCTGGCAAAGCACCCCTTTGGATGGGACGAGAAGCGGTAAAGAGGGGCAGGAGAAATACGAAAAATGTGAAAATGAGAAAACTAAGATATATATTATTTTTTGCGATAGTGAGCTGGGTGCTTTCTTCCTGTGTGACGGCCCGTAAAGTGAACTATATGCAGGAACCGGACAAGTATATCCCGAATTATGCGGACACTCTCAGTTTTGAGGATTATCAGCTGCGAGTGAACGACAGGTTATATATATATGTCTATTCGCTGGATGAAAAAGTAACCGCCATGTATAATGCCGGAGGTAGTAATGCTTCCACCATGCGTCAACAAATGAACTACGGCGGAGGAACATATGGTTCGTATGACCTGTATACGTATCTGGTGGACGGCGAGGGTTATATTGATTTTCCGACGGTAGGCAAAGTGTATGTCCGCGGGTTAACGACACGTGAGGTAAAGCACAAGCTGGAAGAAGAAATGAGCAAGTTGCTAACGGAGATCCCCGGATTCAGTACCGTTTCCGTGGAGGTGAATATAGTGAACCGCTCGTTCTCTATTATCGGCGCGCAGAGCGGTCGATATATGATCAATAAAGAGAAAATGACAATCTTCGAAGCGTTGGCCATGGCCGGAGATTTAGGCGAGTTCAACAGCCGCAAGGAGATCAAGCTGGTGCGTGAAAAAGAAGGTGTGACAACCATCAAGACTTTCGATGCTCGATCCAAGGATCTGGTGAACTCAGAGTTTTACTATATCGAGCCGAATGATATTATTTATATCCGTCAGATACCCGGTTACAGTTTCGGTATCAACTCGGCTGCAACCGCGTTGGGAATAACGGCATCCACTCTCTCGTTCGGTGTGTTTGTTTACACAATCGTTCAGACGGGTATCAACCACGTGAAAAAACATTACGGCAACAACGGAGGAAATACCTCCACATCAGGGGAAGGAGGCAACTAATGAAACACAAGAGTATAATAGTGCTTGGTCTCATAGCCATGCTGATGAGCAGTTGTTACAGCCATCGTTCAATAGGCTACTTGCAAGAACCGACGAAGTCCAACAAGTTGCCGGTATATGATTCGGCGGTATATGAACCGTACAGGATCCGTGTGAATGACGAGATTATCTATCGTCTGATAACATTGGATGAGACAGTATCCAAGATGTTGGGAACCAATACAGCGGTCAGCAGTCAATACGCCAATTCCTACCGTGTGTATTCAGACGGAACGATAGACATCCCATTTCTCAAGCCGCTGAAGGTGGCCGGCCTGACGGAGAGCGAGGCGCAGGATACATTACGCGCTGCGTTTAGAGAGATTATTCCTGACGCGGATGTCAAACTGGCGCTGTACAACAAGTATTTCTCTGTCATCGGTGACGCCAATGCCGGACGATATCATATCTACAAGGAGAAGATGAATATCTTCCAGGCTCTGGCTATGACGGGCGATGTCATGAATAGCGGCGACCGCCGGCATATCCGAATCATTCGTCCGCGCGACGGAGGACAGGAACCGGAGATACTGGAGTTCGATATGCGTACCAACAGTATTATAGATTCGAAATACTATTATATCTATCCGAACGATGTGATATATGTTGCACGCACCAAAGACAGTTTCTACAAAGTGCCAACCTATACCGGTTTCCTGGGACTGATAACCAGCAGTGTAGCACTCCTGACCACTGTTCTTAACTACGTAGCTTATCTCTATAAATAACGACTATGAGTACAAATAATCCATATTACACTCCGGGCGGGAACAATCCCTATTACAGCCAGGGAGGAAGCAACTACTACATGCCTGGTGGCAACCAACAATATTACCAGGCTGACCCCCAGCAACAAAAGAGTGACGATGATGATGATAGCTCGATGAATTTCAACCCCATCGAGTGGCTATTTACCTTTCTTCATTATTGGTATCTATTCGTTATAGCTTTAGCTATCGCATTGGGTCTGGCCATGCTGAAGAACAGGCGGTGGATACCGACCTATTATTCGCAAGGCACGATTGTCATCAAGGAAAGCGGAACCTACGGAGGTTCGGCTTCAGCGCTGATGAGCGGTTTCGGCGTAGATGCAGGGTACAAGAACGTCAATAACCAGATGATTATGTTAGGCTCATACGACCTGATGAGCCGTGTAGTGGATTCACTGCCGTTCCTGAACGTTGAATATATCACGCAAGGCCGTTTCAAGACCCGTCAGTTATATCGTCAAACGCCGATTCTGGTGGAGTCCAAACGACTTGATCCCCGTGCCTACGGCATTCTGTATCAGATATTGTTTGAGAAAGACGGTACATTCCGTATATCCTCAACAGATGAGAATATTCCGCTGGAGGTAACGGCTCATTACGGCGAAGAGATCAATACGCCGCTCTTTGATATAACCATCTGGCCGACGGAGATGATGACCAATTCCGGCAAGGTGTACTTCCGATTCCGCACCCATGAGTCGCTTGTGGATGAGTTTATGAGCCGTTTGCAGTTATCTTTTGTAACGGAGGGATCCACCGTACTGGCACTATCATTAGTAAGCGAGACTCCGCAGCGTGACTGCGAGTTTATCGACGAGTTAGCGAAGATATACCTGCTGCAAAACCTGGAACAAAAGAACGAGGTGGCAGAGAACTCCATTCGTTTTATCAACGAGCAGTTGGAGAACCTTCAGTCCTCATTGCAGGTAAGTGAAGGCGCAATGACCGATTTCCGTCAGGAGAACAAGTTTGTGGATGTCAATTCCTATGCCGGTCAGTTGATGGGACGTATTGCGGCCTATGACCAACAGGCTATGGAACTGCGTCTGCGTGAGACATATTTCGACTATCTGATCAAGTATATCCACGATAATATTGAGAAAGATGCCGTGATCGCACCTACTACGATGGGTGTGAATGAACCGATGCTGATGGGATTAGTGCAGCAACTCAACGACTTGCGCATCCAGCGCGGCGAATTGACGGAGAAAAACGTATATTACGCAAAGTACACCAAAGATATAGAGAACGTCAAGACGGCTATCGAAGAGGTTGTGACTTCAATGAGAGCTTCCCTGGAAATAGAGAAGACGGATCTGGACAACCGGTACAAAGAGGTAGAGAAATCCATCAAACAGTTGCCACAGAAAGAACTACAGATGGTGGCCATCGAACGTAATTACCGTATCGATGACAACTATTACACTTTCTTCCTCCAAAAACGAGCCGAGGCAGAGATACAAAAAGCATCGAACACACCGGATAATTCCATTATGGATAAGGCGCGTACTACGGCCATTATGAATGCCAAGGCAAAATCGAAGACGACTTCAACATATCTGATTATCGGTTTCCTAATACCGATGGTACTTATTATTCTCAGCGAATTGCTCAACAACAAGATCCGTTCGCCGAAGGATGTAGTGAAGCTGAAAATGTTCCGCTTAATCGGTACGTTGCGTCATGCCAAGAATCAAAACCCAACACTGGTACGCGCTTCGCCCCGATCCAGTTATGCGGAGATGTTACGAGCCATCCGTACGCGTATTGAGTTCGTGCTTAAGCGTAAAGACAAGATGGTAATTTGTATTACTTCTACGGAGTCCGGTGACGGTAAAACATTCCTTTCCACCAATCTCGCAGCTCTTTATGCCATGACGGGAAAGAAAGTGCTATTAGTTGACCTCGACTTACGTAAACCGAATATTCACACCAAACTGGGCTTGGAGAACAGCGTGGGTGTATCCAACTACCTAATCGGAGATTGCGAAGAAGAGGATATATTCGTATACGATACACCCTTTGGTTTTGATTTCGTACGTGCAGGAACCATTCCTCCCAACCCCGGAGAGTTGGTCCACTCCGATAAACTGGCGCAGTCAATCGCCAAAGCACGCGAAAAATATGATTACATCATCATGGATACATCACCTATCGGTTTGGTACCCGATGCATATGCCGTAATAGAGAACAGTGACCTCTGTCTGTATGTCATCCGCTGTATGCAGACCAATAAGTCATTCTGCAAACAGACACTCGAGCAGATGACTGAAGTGGTGGACAAGCCAGAGAAAGTGCAAATTGTGCTTTCCGATATTCCTACTGAAGGACGACACTCTTACGGTTCCGGATACGGTTACGGTTACGGCGGTTATGGCGGATATGGATACGGTCACTTCGGCTATGGCGGTTACGGCGGTTATGGCTACGGATATGGTGAGAACAACGGTAAATCCAAGCGCTATGGACGTTTGTACGGCAAGATATACGGAGCCTTAGTGAAAGACGACAAGGCTTACCGCTCATACTACTATTACCATCACGATGAAGACGACGAAGAATCGCAGCAAGGTGGAAATAGCGATAATAAAGGTTAGAAGTGAGAAGGGATGCAGAAATGCATCTCTTCTTTCGTTACGGGGTGCGTAAAACAGATCTCCGCTGCATGGAGCATGAGCCGCTTGTCCGGCGTACCGTAAAGCCGATCGCCTTTTATCGGCGCATTCAGTCCTTCCGGATGTGCTGCATGGACTCTCAGCTGGTGCGTACGGCCAGTGAGCGGGAATAGATCCATAAATACCGATCCATCAGTTCTTCGTTCTCTGACGAGGTATTGCGTGACAGCGACTTTACCATGCACATGATCTACCATCTGACGCGGGCGGTCGAGTGGGTT
>JAGCFY010000030.1 GCA_017649845.1 Paludibacteraceae bacterium | reverse complement strand
GGCGGACCGTGGAATCTGTATATCACTACTGCAAATGGCTCGTCGGTTGCTGAGTATCTGAACCTCAGCGGTGTTAATTCGCAACTCGTCGAGAACCTCGACCCGCAGACCGATTATATCGCACGTCTCGAGGCGGCGAACATACCGTCGGCAGCGAAGAACTATGTTACTACCGATAAAATGTCCTTCCGTACGCTTTGTCTCCCGATGGAGCCGAATGCAAACGGTACCGATTTCGTATGGGATTTCAATAATGTCTCCGACTGGGAACCCAATGATGTCTTGGCGGGTGATGCGAATGACTCGCTTTACTTCAAACCTGCTTGCTTCCATGTTGGTCTGACTTATGATGCTCCGGTGAATGGTTACCAGTGGCTCCTACAGCCCAAGGGCTTTGAGCCTACCGCAGCGCTCGCTAATTACAGCTCAAGCAGACATCAGGAAATAGGTCGTGATGACAGCCATGCGCTCCGTATCCATACTACCTCTGCTAACTTCAACTCCTATATCGTGCTGCCGGAACTCAACTGTGGTTTCGACTCGATGATGATAGAGTTCTATGGGCGCTGTTTCGTCAACTATGATCAGACCTATGGTACGGCGTCTAACCGCGGTAAGATCGTGGATGTTACGTATCTGAATGATGCATATAGCCACTCCATTGTTGTCGGTACGCTTACCAATCCGTTGGATTTCTCTACGCTGCAGATACTTGATACACTTACCTATTCGCAAACCGAACTGACAACGGCGGATAATGTCAATAATGACCCGGCGGGGCTCCGTTATTGGGAGTTGATGCATATGCCGTTGACTGGTGCCCAAGGAAAGTATATCGTGCTCTTCCAGCCGGCTGCCGGTCTGTTCTATCTCGATGACCTGAGCGTCAAGCCGATTGGTAACACCATGTTTGCGCCTACTGGCACGCATACTACCAATATCACGGCTACTTCGGCTACTATGACTTGGAATACACGTCATCCGGAGTTGACAGCCGTAGTGGTATTGCTTGATGCAGTCGGCGAAGAAGTATCCCGTACTTCGGTTACCGGTACGTCTTGCGAATTGACCGGTCTTGATCCGGCTCAGAGATATTCGTGGTATGTTTACCAGACCAACGGAGCGGAGAATTCTACTGCTTCCAAGCCTATCACTTTCTTCACTGAATGTGCGGTGATCACACCGGATTATACCTGTGGTTTCGAGCCGGAAGAAGGATGGAAAGCTATCGAAGGACAGAGTGCTAACTATACGCAAACGCTTTGCTGGTACTATGGCGATGCCGTTCAGAATGAATGGAAGGCTGCTACTTTTGATCCGTATAACCAGGCTAATACTGCCAATAATAAATATAGTTATATTGGTAATAACGCGCTCGTGATGCGTGCGTCATATAGTTCGCGCGCTACGTCCACCTATCAGCCGTATGTGGCTATGCCTGCAATGGATGTGGCGGCATACGATACGCTGCAAGTCATGTTCTGGATGCGTCCGGCATATGTATCGGCTGCGAACGACTCTGTCGTAACTTCCTACACGGGTTCGACTTATTCCAAGTCCGTTATCGTCGGTACTATGACCGATCCGGCCAATCCGGCTACCTTCGTGCCGATCGATACCGTAACCTATGATGGCACGCTCTCTACTGCCGATAGAGCTATGCCGGGTAATAACTTCCTCTTCCAGGAGGCGAAAGTGGAACTTGCCGGCGCTACAGGGCCGTATGTGGCCTTCATGACTTCTTTCTTCGAGAAGGGTAGCAAGACGCAAAAGACCAGTGATTACATCTGGATTGACGACATCTCGTTTGCTCATCGTCAGGAGTGTAAAGATCCTACGGATCTGGCTGTGCTGCAGACAGGTACTTATCATGCTAAACTGACATGGAATGGCATTGACTCTGCCGGCAGTTATCTGCTTCAGGTTTCTACAGACCCGTACTTCTTGGAAGAAGAGGCTTTTGCCTTCAACGATGTAGTAGAGACGAATACCTATACCGTTGAAGGTCTGTCGCCGCTGACTAACTATATATGGCGCGTACAGGCTCTCTGCGGTGAGAAATGGGGAGAGAGCAGCTTCTCGCAGAAGGCTACCTTCAAGACCTCTCGCAGTCCGTACTTCTTGGAAGAGTTCAACGGAGCGCTTAATGCGAACGAGTGGATGCTCAGCAAGGCGCATGCGGATAATGTAGTGGACGGCACGGCTGCTGTCACACGCGGTCTGGACTCTTGGAGCTTCACGCGTACGACTAATAACTACGGTCTGCAGGGCTCGCACTATGTGGCAACCGGATATTCCAATGACTTCCACTGGCTCGTTACGCCGAACTTCTATCTCCCGGAGAATGATAGCGTCCATTTCTCGATGGATCTGGCGCTTACGGCTTGTAACACGGCGCACACGCCCACGGACGTGGCTGTCACCGATAATGATATGAAGGATGATTATTATTTCATGATTATCATTTCCGATGATGGTGGTGCTACCTGGAAGAGCGCGAATATCCTGGATAAATGGCAGAATACCAATCCTGCCGGAAAACAGCTCCGCGATATTCCGGTTAATGGTATGAAAGTGCGTTACAGTCTTGCGCAGTATGCGGGCAAGAATGTCCGTATCGGTCTATATCGTGAGGCGAAAACAACGGTTAATACCGGTATTGCTATCCATGTGGATAACGTGCGTTTCGCATACTATGACAAGACTGTCAGTGAGGCGGAAGCTTGCCAGTATGAGGATGTGACGATCGGTAATGTACATCTCTCCGGAGATAATACCTTGCCGGGTATCCATTCTTATCCTACTCCTGTCTATGTATCCGACGAAGAGGCAAGAGCAGGAAAACGCGATAGCGTTTACCAGCTGGAGATTGAGGTCTTCCCGGCGCAGGAATCTATCCTCATGGATACGATTTGCGAAGGGGAAACATACACCTCCTATGACTTCTTGCCGAAGGAGCGTACCGGTATCTATCGTCGTAAGTTGCATACCGTGGAGCACGGTTGCGATAGTATCGTTACCCTCCACCTCCTCGTGAAAGAGCGCAGATATGCCGAGGATACCCAGATGGATCTCTGCCCGGGTGACACCTATGTTTGGAATGATAAGGTCTACAACCGTGCAGGTCTCTATCGTGATACCTTGGTATCTTCTATCGGTTGCGATAGTGTCATGACGCTTATCATCTTGAATGTCAGCACGGTAGAAGAGAAAATCTATGATTCCAGCCGTGTCGAACTGGAGGAACTGCCCTTCACCTATGAGAATGCGCTGCATCCGTATGTAGAGGGACAGACTCCTATCTACTATCCTGCCGGCACTCCTGCGGGCGTTTACGTGGATACGGTGCGCGTGGCAGGTGAGCAGTGTGCTACTGTCTTGATCCATACCTTGACCGTTTACGATAAGCATCAGGCTATCGATAATATCTTCGATGGTAAGGAGGGTGCACGCAAGGTCATCTACCGCGACAACCTCTATATCATTCTTAATGATGAATGGTATAATGCCGCGGGAAAGAAAATCGCCGATCCGCGTCGCTAGTATCAAATACTGGTTCTGCTAGTACGACTGGTTCTACTGGATCGACTAGATCTTAAAGGCTCTCACAACTCCGTGAGGGCCTTTTTTCTCTCTTATTTTCCCTCATTTATGCATTATCTTCGGTATTATATACATAGTATATAATACTAACGTGTTAGGTACTTAAAATTAGTGCGTGATAAGTGCGAGATAAGTGCGTCGTTAGTACGAGATAAGTGCGAGATAATAGGGGAAATCAGGTACACATTGCAGCAACGTTGTGGTTTCATTCCTTCATCATTCCTGCGTGCCTCCGCGCGCATGTTTGCCATTTTGCAAACCTAACATAGCATTTTTGCTACATTTTGTTGTTTTTGTAAAAAAAATTTGCACATATCGAAAAAAAAATATAACTTTGCCGCCCAAATTGTTTATTTTGCAGAAAACTTTTAATAGTTTAGTTAATTTTATTGTTTAATTTAAATTAAAGTGTATGAAAAAATTCCTACTTTTGTTGACGCTTTTCTGTACCATCTTTATGGGCACGGCGAAAGCGACAGAGGTGACAATTGGAGATGAGACGAGTACGACGTACTCGACTTATGTTCCGTTCTACACACTCTACAACTACGGCTGGTCTCAGCAGATTTTTACTGCTGAAGAGATTGGCATGGCGGGAACCATCAACTCACTTACCATGTGGCTGTATTATACCGGCTCGTTGTCTGGTATAAACGTATCAATCTACATGGCGGAAGTGACAGAGGATGAGTTTGCTTCGACCAGTAGTTGGGTAGCGCTTTCTGAAAGCGATTTGGTGTATTCGGGAGTTCTCTCCAATTTGCCATCGAGTTTGGCAGCGGTAGATGCAGTCACTTTTGATTTGGACAACCCGTTTGTGTATAGCGGATCGGGTAACTTATTGATCGCGATTGCTAACAACACCGGTTCGTATTCAAGCGGATTTAACTGCCGGGTGTCCGATGCGCCTAACGGTGCATACATGTCTTTGTATGCTTATCGGGATGCTAGTGCGTATGACATTGGCGCTCCGGGCGTTTCCGGTACACGGCTTGCAAAGCGTGACGTCATCACGCTGGACATCACGCCTTCCGGTGGTTCCGTTACTATCTGCGACAAACCCGAGAGTCTTGACATTACCGACATTACGGCTAATGGAGCTACCCTTAACTGGGCTGGCGGTAGTGAGACCTACAACGTCGAGTACAAGAAAACTTCGGATGACGAGTGGTCGGTTGCTGTTAGGAACACTACATCGACATCTATTGTCCTCTCGGGGCTCGATGCGAACACTGCTTATCAGGCACGTGTGCAAAGCGTCTGTGGTGAAAACACCAGCGGTTACAAACAGGCGAATTTCAAGACCTCGATCGCTCTGCCTTATGGCGAGAATTTCGATGGTCTGACTGCCTTCCCTGCTGACTGGAAACGTTACTCGGGCGTGCTGATTGATGATGTTCTGAGTGGTTCGGCTACTTTGTCTACCACCGCAACTTCCGGTTTTACTTTCTCTTCTTCTACAACCGGAGTCTTTGAGAGCAAGCACATGTATGTCAACATCTGGAGCACATACAAGTATTGGTGCGTTCTGCCGGCTGTCCCCGTAGAGGAGAATGTCCAATTGACATTCACGATGGCACTCTCGAAATCCTCTACCGCTTATACGGCAATTGCTACAACGGGTGTGGATGACAAGTTCGTCGTTCTGGCTTCTGTGGATGATGGCGCTACCTGGTCTATCCTCCGTCAATGGGATAATGCGGGCTCTGAGAATGTGTACAACAACATCGCCCTCTATGGCGAGGAAGTGACCATTGACCTCAGCGCTTATGCCGACCAGAATGTGAAGATTGCTTTCTACGGCGCTTCTACTACATCGAATGCGGACAACTACCTGCATATAGATGACGTGCTTAT
>JAGCFY010000029.1 GCA_017649845.1 Paludibacteraceae bacterium | reverse complement strand
TAATTCGTGGCTATATTCTTTTATCAGGTCCATCTGACCGGCTGCTAAATAGCCCAGGAGCGCTAAGATGCAATTCCAGATGAATGCCCCGAGGAAAGTCCACCACAGGAAAGCACCGAAATTCATGCGGCTGAGACCCGCAGGGATGGAGATGAGTTGCCTTATACCGGGGATAAAACGGCCGACGAAGGTAGATACATTTCCTTTCTCGCGGAAATATTCTTCGGCACGCTGGATTTTCTCGCTGGAAAGCAGGCAGAGATGACCGAGTTTGGAATCAGCGAACTTGTAGATAATAATTCGTCCGAGCCAGACAGAAAGTCCGTAGTTGATGATCGCTCCTATCATGGCGCCTAAGGTGCCGAAAAGAACTATTATCAGCACATCCACCAGGTAATTGCCGGTAGCGCATAGCACACTCTCCGGCTGACCGGCTACGAAGGCTGCAGGAGGTATTACTACTTCACTCGGAAAAGGAATAAACGAACTCTCAACAGCCATCAACGCAGTAATCGACGCATAATTCATATGCGCCGAATACCACGCGATAATATTATCTACTATTGTCATATGGACTAAGGACTTTCAGCGGAGCGGTCTAAATAAAGATCAATTGTACGATGATATAAACCGGAAGCAGAATGATCAAACTGAACTTAATCATATAGCCGAAGAACGACGGCATGTCGATGCCTTCCTGCTCTGCGATCGACTTAACCATGAAGTTAGGTCCGTTGCCGATATAGGTCAGTGCGCCGAAGAAGACAGCACCCATGGAGATGGCTTTGAGGAACGGATCAGTAGCCAGTTGCATGCCCTCCGGTGCTGCCATGGCATTGAAAACCATTGCCGTAGGGGCGTTGTCCAGGAAAGCAGAAAGCATACCGGTGGTATAAACATACTGCCATGGTTCGCTCAAGAACTCCTTAATCGATGCCGCGTGTTGCGTCAGGAACGCCAAGGCCGGGGTCATCGTAGCGAAAATACCTAAGAAGACACATGCTACTTCCAGAATAGGAGTCCAGGAATAGTTGTTTTTCACGCGAACGGCCTTCTTGGTCGTGAACCAGGAACCGGCAATGATGGCAATAAAGGCCCATTCACGCAGGAGTTTCAAATACCAAGGAGCATCGTGTGCACCCATCTCCGGAATATATTTCGGGTTGATAAACATCGTCGAAGCGATGACGCAGAGCAGCCAGAAGATATTGATTAATCCGGATACTTCTGTCTCCGTACTCTCTCGTACATCGGCCATGAGGTTAACCGTAGGCTCTTTGCGGTAGAAATACATATCCACCAGGAAATAGATTAGCAACAGCAGACCGCCTGTTACAAGCCATTCGCCTACCATGTTTTGCATCCACCAAGCGAAGTCTGCGCCTTTCTGGAACAGCAGGAACAAAGGAGGATCACCCAGCGGAGATAGCAGACCGCCGCAGTTAGCAACGATAGCGATGAAGAAAAGCACCGTATGAACGCGGTATTTGCGTTGCTGGTTGGTACTCAGCAATAAGCGGATGAGCAGCATGGCTGCACCGGTTGTACCCATGAATGAAGCCAATACCCATCCGATAGCCATAATCGTGGTGTTGACCAGAGGTGTGGCTTTCAAGTCACCGCGGATACAGATACCGCCTGTGGTCACAAATAGCGCCATCAGCAGCAGGATGAACGGCACGTAGTCGTAGATCATTTGGTGAATCAGATCATGGCTCATCTCATTGGCGCACAGCCAGATACCGACCGGAACGCCGAGAATCAACGAGACGTACAACTTATGCAAATTATGCTCCCACCATTCGCCTACATGCGGAATGAGCGGCAGCACGGCGATGCACAACAGCATCACTACAAACGGGATTAACATCCACGCGGGAATCAAATGCTCTAACATGATTATTATTTTGTTTAATCTAATTTCAGTACAGCCAGGAATGCTTTCTGCGGCACCTCAACGTTTCCTATTTGCTTCATACGTTTCTTACCGCGTTTCTGTTTCTCCAGCAGTTTGCGTTTACGACTCACGTCGCCTCCGTAACATTTGGCCAACACATCCTTGCGAACTTGCTTTACGGTCTCACGGGCAATAATCTTCGCACCAATAGCGGCTTGAATAGCAATGTCGAATTGCTGACGTGGAAGCAATTCTTTGAGCTTCTCGCACATGCGCCTTCCGAAATCGACCGCATTATCGCGGTGGGTGAGGGTAGAGAGTGCATCGACCTGTTCGCCATTGAGCAGAATATCTAACTTCACAAGGTTGGACGGTCTGAAACCGTTCATATGCCAGTCGAAAGAAGCATAGCCCTTCGAAATACTCTTCAGCTTGTCGTAGAAATCAATGACGATCTCGCCCAACGGCATGTCAAACAGCAACTCCATCCGGTTTCCGGAGATATATTCCTGTTTCACCAATTCACCGCGTTTACCCAAACACAGCGTCATAATCGGGCCTATATAATCAGCCGTCGTAATAACAGAAGCGCGGATATACGGCTCCTCGATGCGGTCTATCTCCGTCAGATCCGGCATGCCGGCAGGGTTGTGTACCTCTACTAAACCACCGTCTTTGGTATAGACATTGTAAGAAACGTTCGGCACGGTCGTGATCACATCCATATCGAACTCGCGGTCCAGACGTTCCTGTACGATTTCCATATGCAGCAGACCTAAGAACCCGCAGCGGAAACCGAAGCCTAATGCCATCGAACTCTCCGGTTGGAAAGTGAGCGAAGCATCGTTCAGTTGCAGTTTCTCAAGCGAAGCACGCAAATCCTCATAATCTTCACTTTCTATGGGATAAACACCGGCAAAGACCATCGGTTTGGCTTCTTCAAATCCTTCTATCGCTTTCTCGCACGGACGTGCTACATGCGTGATCGTGTCGCCTACTTTGACCTCCGTACTGGTCTTAATGCCAGAGATGATATATCCTACATTGCCGGCTGAGATCTCTTTGCGCGGGCTCATGTCGAGTTTGAGAATACCTATCTCGTCCGCATCGTACTCCTTGCCGGTATTGACGAACCGCACTTTGTCGCCCGAATGCATCGTGCCGTTCACCACTTTGAAATAGGCGATGATACCTCTAAAACTATTGAAGACGGAGTCAAAGACAAGGCATTGCAGAGGCGCTTTCGGATCGCCGACGGGAGCAGGTATATGCTCGATGATGGCATCTAATATCTCTGTCACACCTTCGCCTGTCTTGGCGGAGCAGCGTAAGATCTCCTCGCGCTTGCAGCCCAATAAGTCAATTATCTCGTCTTCCACGCGCTCCGGCATAGCATTAGGCATGTCACATTTGTTGATCACCGGGATAATTTCCAGATCATGCTCGATCGCCATATATAGGTTACTGATCGTCTGCGCCTGTACGCCTTGCGTAGCATCAACGACCAGCACAGCTCCTTCGCAAGCCGCTATCGAACGGCTCACCTCATAACTGAAGTCCACGTGTCCCGGAGTGTCAATCAGATTAAGAATGTATTCCTCCTCCCTTCCTTTTATGGAAGGGTCGGGGTTAGGCTTCTTGTACGCCATCTGAATGGCATGGCTTTTGATGGTGATGCCGCGCTCTTTCTCCAGATCCATATCGTCCAGCACCTGCGCTTCCATCTGCCGAACATCCACCGTGCCCGTCAACTCTAACATACGATCAGCCAGCGTACTCTTCCCGTGGTATATATGCGCAATAATACAAAAATTCCGTATCTTATCCATTAAGTCCTATTTATCCAAACTAAAATCGGGTGCAAATTTACAACAAATTTTTGGAATGTGCAAGAATTTAGACGAAAAATATCGTCTATGCTCGCATAAGTAGTATTTTGCGGCTAAATTATTGCTGTTCGTACGAAAGTGCGAACGTAAATTCGGCGGGAACCCGCTTTTGCGGGAGGGCCGAAGTTACTACACATTTTCGAATTGTGCAAATTTATTTGCATTTTTTGTTTCATGGCTCGCGGTGTAGGCGGCTTACCCCTTCGCTGGCACTCTCTTTACGTTCGTACCGTTCTTTCTCGCGTCCGCCCCGATTTTGACAAATCGGCTCCGCCCGTCCGCGAGAATAGCAGAAAATATCATATTTATTTGCATATATCAAATATTTTTTGTACCTTTGCACCGCAGAAATAGAAACAATTAACCCCTATGAAACAGTCAATCCGCGTAATGACATATATCTGTCTTGGAATCAATATCTTATTGAGTATGTTGTTTTGCGTAGCCTACTGCATCTATGAGGTGGATCTCTTTGTGGTCGTCTGGCTCAGTTCGGCGCTGGGTTTATTCACTTTTCCTATCGGTATAGGTCTATCCATATATGCCTTGGTTCAAAAGCAAGATAAGTTTTTCCGCAAAGTCACCCTGATCTGGAACGCAGCTATAATAGGCCTCTTTGGACTTACGTTTTATGTCTTGCCTTCAGGAACGGAGCGACTTGTGAATGGAATGGAGGATAAATACCTCTCTCATTATGATGCTATTCAGCACTTGTGCGCTTATGCGACCGATTCTTTGGTATTGCCTGATAGTGCTGCGCTTGTTGTTACCAAAGACGGTAATCTGCAAACATGCAAAGTAGTGGGGAAGGTTTTCTTCATGCCTTCCGTGATCTATACCGAAGATACAACATTTGTCATTGACGAAAACCAGTCCCAGCGTTTGTTGCAATTACACAAAGCATCTAAAATGGGAGAATTTACCGTTTATCGTCCGGACAATCAGATTAACATCACCTTCTCCACTCGGGGATTCGGTCGGTTCTGGTATGAGATACCATACCATCCCTATACGGAAGAAGAGATGTATTTCCACTTGAATAATTACCATTATTGCCCTTATACACGGGAGATTTGTTTCCTTTTTGATGGCGGAGCTATTGATCACGATGCTCCATTCCCGATGAAAGATCAATTCCTTCAGTCGCACGGTATAGATAGTTTGTCAATATATCATTTGTTTCATTAATCTCTCTTTCTTCCATTACGCGGGATATTATCCCGCCGTTTTGTCCATTGTGCGGCATACTATGCTGCCCATTTTTCTCATAAATCCCTATTTCCTTACTTTTCTGCCTCACCAAAATTTGCATATGTCAAAAGTTTTTCGTATCTTTGCACTCGTAAATGCCTCGCCGAGATAGAGTAGAGACCATCTCGAGGTTTTACCGTATCCCGGTATACCTTATAATATACATAGTATATTATCCCGTGATTTTTAATTTTGACCGAAAAATGCACAATGAAACTACTTAAAACCAAAGCCCGAAATTGTAAGATTCACCCCGTCCTATATGATGCATATCTTACGCTTCGTCATAGGATGGGGGCTGAAATGGTGCATCGACGCCAGCGCAAATCGACCATGTGCATCGAGGT
>JAGCFY010000003.1 GCA_017649845.1 Paludibacteraceae bacterium | reverse complement strand
TGCCGGTTTTGTATGACCGGCACACTCGGTTTTCACGGAAATCTCTCTGCTGCAGAGATCTTGAATCAGATATTCGAGATTGATGCCATGGCTATTGCTGCCGGGCGTGAGCCGCTCTCTAATGTCGTCTATATGGGAGAGGGAGAGCCGATGGATAATATCGATGAGGTATTGCGTTCGCTGGAGATTCTTACTGCTCCTTATGGTTGCGCATGGACGCCAAAACGTATCACAGTCTCTACCGTCGGAGTTCCCGCTATGAAGCGTTTCCTGGACGAGAGCGATTGCCATCTGGCTGTCTCGATGCATAACCCTTTCCCTGCTGCACGGGCACAGATTATGCCGGCAGAAAAAATGATGTCTGTTACCGATGTCGTAGCGCTTCTGAAGCAATATGACTGGAGCCATCAACGCCGCGTCAGTTTTGAATATATCTGTTGGGCAGGCCTAAACGACTCGATTCGGCATGCTAAGGAAATTATCCGACTACTCAAAGGCCTAAATTGCCGAATTAACTTAATCCGATTCCATGAAGGAGTAGAGGAGGTAGCACAGACTAACAAAGAGAGCCGGCATTTTCCCAGCTCTAATGAAAAACAAATGGAGTTCATGCGTGATTACCTTACAGAAAGCGGCCTCACTACCACCATCCGCCGCTCCCGTGGAGAAGATATCCTCGCTGCTTGCGGTATGCTCGTCAATTCGTTAAATAATTAGCTATTTAACAATTTAACGTTTTGCGATTTATGCCAGATACTACAGCATTTGGCTTAGTTGTTCGTAGTATTTGGGCGATACAGGGACGGATTTGCTGTTTTTTACGTCCAGTTCTGCCTGTATAATTCCTTCTTTGTCGCGTCTCAGTACGGTCACATGACGGGGGTTGACGAAATAAGAACGCTGGCAGCGAATAATACCATGTTTCTCCATCAGTTCCTCTATACCGCGCATGGACTGACGCAGCGAGTATTCTTTCATTTTCTCACCTTCCATATAATGGATGGAGACGTAGTTCTCTTGCGCTTCCACATATAGTATCACGTCGTGCGCTATGACTAATTTCAGGCGCCCTGTGCTGTCGACAAAACGTACAAGATCCTCTTCTGCCGCTTCTTTTTCGTCCGGACGAATCAAAGCAAAGAGGATAGCGAATATGATATACGGATAGGGCAAGATGGCGAACGAAAGTTGCAGACATTTGCCTAATGCCGGGAAATACCCGATATGACCATATACCAGCGCCATATAGAGTGCTGCAAAGCATGAGAATACAAATACTTCGGCGAACGACCATAGCGAATATTGCCACCAACTCATATGCGGACGTTGGCGTACTGCAGTCATAGGTATGCGCGATGCGCATAATATACCTATTAAGATACAGGTCAGCATTAGCGCATTAAATACGTCGCCATTGCCGGCTCCTAAAAAATCCATTGCCCAGCGGCTCTCGTATATCAATATAAATCCCAGAAAGAAAACCGGTAGTAAGATGATATGTACCATCATGGTCGCTACGGACAATAATGAAGTAGGAATTTTAGCCATATTTTTATCTCCTTATATAGAGTGACGAATTACAAAAACTCACTTTTTCGTCACTATATTTCTGTTTTAGTCTTCAAATCGACTGTTTTAGTCACTATTTTTCGTCACTGATCACAATTAGTTGCGGCCCTCGTTCAAAAGCAGTAATTTTGCATCGAATTTTTAAAATACTGCTAGTATGAAAACTGTTAAACGTATCGGATTTGACCTCTTGGTCGCACTATATTGTCTTCAATTACCGGTAATAATTGCCTATTTGGTAATGAACTTATAGTTGTTAATTAATCAAAATCGTTCATTAATAAACTTATTATTATATCAACTACTAACTCTTACTACTATGGACAAAACAATTCTTATTCAGCCAGAGAGTGGTTTAAATTACGACTGGAAAGCTATTGCTGCAAATCCCAGTGGTCATCATGAACCTCAAATAGACTTAGTGGCCTATAAGGCGTTATATACTAATAAGATCGCGCAGACGCGTGCGTGCGGACAGGAACCGGTGCTGGTTAGTCTGCCGATCATGGACGAAAACCGCTATTTCGCTCATATCACACACGGCATGAGCATTCAGGAGCGTAAGAATCTCCTGTATTGGCTTGGAGGCAAGACGGAGCGCTTGCGCAATATTCATGCGCTATATAACTTGGCACTCTTCCGCCTTGCAGCTCTGCAATGCGTCCATATTGTGGATATTACTTCGCCCATGCTGGCCAGCACTCAGTTTGACGAGTTACTGGAAGCGGACGGAGTGACGCTCTCTCCCGCCGGAGAGGCGTTGGTGCAAAACGAGTTAGCGTCGCTTGCTAGCCGCCTTAGCGTTCTCGCGAGCTAAGCGTTGTTGCTCGCGTTGCATCGCTTCCAAGCGAGCCATGAAGCCGGACTTAGGTTTGCCGGCTTTTTTCTTTTTATTCTCTTCCATCTCTTTGAGCATCTTCTCATCGTCCAGCGTCCATCGGAAGATCATGGTCTGCAGGATCGTGATAAAGAGCGAAACGAGATAGTAATAACTTAGACCTGCAGCATAGTCATTGAAGATGAACAGGAACATGAGCGGCATGGCGTACATCATGTATTTCATGAACTTCATGTTCGGGTCGGTAGCCTGCGACTGCATGGTAATATAGGTATATCCTATGTTGCAGATGGTCATCAGCAAACAGAAGAGGGACAAGTGGTCGCCCAGTAGTGGAATATTGAATCCCCAGTGGAAAACAGCATCGTAGGTAGACAAGTCCTCTGCCCAGAGCAGCGATTTGCCACGTAGCTCAATAGCGGTAGGCAGGAACCAAAACATAGCCATCAAGACCGGGAACTGGAACAGCATAGGCAGACATCCGCTCATCGGACTGACACCCGCTTGCTGATAGAGCTGCATCGTAGCTTGCTGGCGCTCCTGCATCTTCTCTGCCGGATATTTCTCGTTGATAGCATCGATCTGCGGCTTCAACGCACGCATTTTCGCGCTCGATTTATAGGAAACAAAGACGAACGGCAGAATGATCAACTTGATCACAATTGTCATTAACAGGATGACGATACCGATGTGCAAACCCCAACTTGTGAAGAGGTCGAACATCGGGATCACTAATGCTACGTTGATCCAGCTGACGATTTTCCATCCCAGCGGAACAAGTTTATTCAGGTGCAGCTGGTCCTCGCGCTCTACACCTTCGTCATAGGCCTTGAGCGTATGATAGTGGTTCGGACCGCAATAGAGACGGAATCCGGTAGGGGTCTTGCCCGTCAGGTCGAACGGCACAGAGGTATGTGTCGTATATTCCTTGATATAGCCTGACTGTTTGTTCTGCAGGGTGGAGGTGAACTGCGAGGAAGAGAAAGCATCGTCGGCGATAAGGACGGTAGAGAAGAACTGATCCTTGTATCCTATCCATTTCACGCGCGCAGACTCTTTGGTATTGTCGTCCTTGGTCTCGCTCAGTTTCTCCATATCACCTCCTACCAGCATGTATTGCAACTGCGCATAGCGCTCTTCGAACTTACGTCCCTGCTCTTGCTGCGGGATCAGTTGACGCCATTGCAACTCCAGCGAATTGATATTTTGCGCCAGTTCGGTCTGCATATTATGCGCCTCAATAGAGAGATGCACCATGTAGTTATCCGATAGCTCGTAGATGAAATCGAGCCATACGTCCTCCGAGGCGGTCGGCAGACGAAGAATCGCTTTGTTCGGTTGGTTCGAAGCGATAGGGGTGAAATATAAATTGCCGGTCTGCAGAATGCGGTTATTTGCCGTGATCAGCGTAAAGCCAAAGGCACTCTCATCACCTCTGAACAGACTCAGCGGGTTAATGCTGTCTCCCGAAGCGTGGTACTCCAATAACTCTGCATGCTTGATAGCGCCTCCCCGTGTGGAGAGTGTCAAGCGCAGTTTCTCGTTCTCCAGCGTCACATACCGTTCATCTCCTTGTGCAGCAGAGGCAAAGGTGCCATACGCAGCCTGCATGCGTTCTTGTTGCTGCTCGGCGGTGATCGTATCTGCCTGTTGTGCCGGCTGCCCTGCTACAAACTGCAGACTGTCGGACAGGCGTTGCGCCTCTTTTTCTGCCATGCGCACAAAAGCAATCGAGTCTTGTACGCGCTGACGCTCAGCTAACTCTTCTTTCGAGGGTCTGCTGAGCATGGTAAACCCTACGATAATTGCGGCTATTA
This sequence comes from Paludibacteraceae bacterium, assembly GCA_017649845.1. Lineage (GTDB taxonomy): Bacteria > Bacteroidota > Bacteroidia > Bacteroidales > Paludibacteraceae > Colicola. The sequence continues at coordinate 10,716 of JAGCFY010000003.1, read as the reverse complement.
ATAAAAAGCCGATCCAAGTATTTTTATCCATTTAAAATATTATTATATATACGTGTCGTTATTGTCTTTTTTTAGTCGCGTTTAAGTTTGCCGAACATAATACCTACGTATAACCGCGGGCCGCTCGGCTTAACGAAATTATCCCATGTCACTTGTTTTCCTACTTCTGCTAAACCTTTGTTATGAATGTTAAAAGGAAGCATATAGTCAATCCGGAAAATCAGAGCTACATGGTTGCCTAAACCGATCTCCATTCCTACATATGGGTCAATGCAGAAAAATGGGGTCTTGACATACGAAGCATTGTAGTAAGTAGAGTCGCCCGCAGCGGTGCCACTAGGCGTATAACTCATTGAGTCGGTAGGTACGAATAACCTTTTCATAGCGCCACCACCTACGGTCAAACCAATCATGGGGCGCACTTTCCCCCAATTAGCATAGAAATCGCAGAGTACGCCTCCCCATGCAGTACGGACGTTTGATCCGGTACTCATTAAGGGCATGGTGCTCATATAGCCTTCCGCGCCCAAATGAATATGGTTAATCAGGTGGCAGCGCAATGCGCCACCCAGACCATAGCATAGACCGGATTTAGGCAGACCTTTCCAGTAACTGGTACTTCCTAATCCGTCATTGCTAAAAACCGTTCTTGGGTCATCGGCAAAGAGATATCCGCCATGCAACAGCATTCCGCCGGAGAAGCCGGTGAATACCTTGGAGGATGATTTCTTCTCTTTTACCGGTTTGGCATCAGTTTCCTCCTCCTGGGCGATCAAACCCAGGGGCAGGAGAACTAATACCATAATAATTAATTGTTTTTTCATTCTTAAATGATATCAAATGCGACGTCCATCATGTTGGTGAACGAGTTCTGACGTTGTTCTGCCGTAGTCGCTTCGCCGGTCAGGATATGATCGCTCACGGTGCAGATCACCAGTGCTTTCTTTCCTGCGCGCGCAGCGTTCATATAGAGCGACGGAGCTTCCATCTCGTCGGCCAGCACGCCCATCTTCGTCCAGTTCTTCTTGCGCTCGTCTTCGCAATAGAAGATATCGGCGGAGAAGACATTACCTACGTGGTATTTGTATCCGCGTTTCTCGGCTGCTTCTACGGCTCTGCGGCAGAGGTCGAAGTCTGCTATCGGAGCGTAGTGTCCCGGCAGGTTGTATTGTGCATCCCAGTTGCTATCGGTGCAGCTGCCTTGTGCAATGACGAGGTCACCGAGGTTAACGTACATCTGGCGGGCGCCGCATGAACCTACGCGGATGATGGTCTCTACGTCGTAGAAATTGAATAACTCATAGGTATATATACCGATTGACGGAATACCCATACCGTGACCCATAACGGTTACTTTTTTGCCTTTGTATGTACCGGTGAATGCCAACATACCGCGTACATTGTTCACCTGGACAGGGTTCTCCAGAAAACGCTCTGCCATCAGTTTGGCACGCAGTGGATCACCTGCCATAATCATTGTTTTTGCAATCTCTCCGTACTGCGCACCAATATGCGGAGTAGGACATTGTTCTTTAGCCATAATTGTTTTGTGTTTTTTAAAAGGTTAATATGTTATTTTTCTAAACTTCTAATTTCCAACTTCCAATATCCAACGGTCACCCGTTGAACTTATACCAATCCCTGGCCTTCTCCAGGTCTTCCGGTGTGTCAATACCTATCGTCGGTATTTCTGTTACTCCTACGCGGATGGTATATCCGTTTTCGAGCCATCGCAACTGCTCCAGCCGTTCTTTGATCTCCAGCGGACTCTGCGGCAGGGTAGTGATCTTGTTTAATGCGTCTGCGCGGTAGGCATATATGCCGATATGGCGGTAGTGCTTGCCGTCGGCAGCAGGTATCACGCTGCGGGAGAACATTTTTGCCTCTCCCGTGGCCGGATTCCAATTCACTTTCGGTGTGTTCACATCCGCTAAGTCGGCTTGACTGTCAGCCTCTGTGAACGGTCTTACCAACGTGGCGATATCCGTTCCTTCCCGGTCGAAACAAGCCATGAGGGTTTCTATCTGTTCGGGTTGTATGAATGGTTCATCGCCTTGTATGTTAATGATCACGGTATCTGCGTCGTTCTGTGCGCGCCAGGAAGGCGTCGTGATTGCTTCGTAGGCTTCCTTGCACCTGTCGGTACCGCATTTATGATCATGCCGTGTCATCACCACTTTCCCGCCGAAAGCCTCTACGGCATCGTATATACGGTCATCGTCGGTGGCAACCACTACGGTATCCAGTGCCTTGGACGCCTGTTCGTAGACACGTCGAAGAACGGTCTTACCTCCTATGTCTGCCAGCGGTTTTCCCGGAAAACGGGTAGAACCGTATCGCGCCGGTATTATTCCTATAAATTTCATTTCACAATTTACAATTCACAATTTACAATTACAAATCCCCTGTCTCTATTTTGTGGAGCAGGTTCATTGCTCCTGCTATGGTTTTTACGTTCGTGATCGTCATGTATCGTCGTCCCGTCTTGAATCCTTTCTTGTCCCTCTCTTCCAGCATCAGGCACCGCTCCGGTCGTGTGACGGCATACTGTATCATATTACCGAACTGCTCGGATTGCCAGTAAGCTTCTTTGTGTTGCACGAGGTACATCGTCATCCGCTCCTGTTTGAGCAGTATTTTCTCTATCCCCAATCGGCAGCATATCCAGCGCAAACGCACGACGTCCAACAGTTCTTCCGCTTCTTCGGGTAACGGACCGAAGCGGTCGATTAACCGCTTTCGGTAGGCTAATAACTGTTCTTCGCTCCGCAAGCTATCCAACTCGCGGTAAAGCGTAATCCGCTCGGATATATTCTCGATATATTCGCTCGGGAAGCATACCGCTATGTCGGTCTCCAGTTGTGCATCCAAGCACCAAAGGTGCTGCGTGCCGTTGAACGTTCCTTCGAAGTTATTCAAAGCATCTTCGCCGTTATTTAATCCTTCCTCTTCCTTCAGTTCCTCCACCGCTTCGTTCAGAATCCGCTGGTAGGTCTCGTAGCCCAGATCGGCGATAAAACCCGATTGCTCCGCACCTAACATGTTTCCCGCTCCGCGGATATCCAGATCCTGCATGGCGAGGTTGAATCCGGCTCCTAACTCTGCAAAAGTACTCAACGCCTCGAGCCGCCTGCGTGCATCTTCTGTCAACAATTCTTTTTCCGGCGCGATGAGGTAACAATAAGCTTTCCTATTACTTCGTCCCACGCGTCCGCGTAACTGGTGCAGGTCAGCTAGACCGTACTGGTGCGCACTGAAGATGAGTATCGTGTTCACGTTCGGTATATCCACTCCGGATTCGATGATGGTCGTCGAGAGGAGAATATCGTAGTCGTAGTTGATAAAGGCTTCCAGCCGCTCTTCCATCTCTTCTGCCGGCAACTGTCCGTGCGCTATCACAATCCGTGCTTCCGGGCATAACTTACGGATTCGGTGCTCTATGCGCGGTAACATCTCTATCCTGTTGTTGACGATAAAGACCTGTCCGTTCCGTTCCATCTCTTGATCAATCGCTTCCTTGATGATATCTTCGTCGTCAATCGTAATCAACTCGGTCTGTACCGGATAGCGGTTCGGCGGCGGGGTAGTCATGATACTCAGGTCCCGTGCTCCGAGCAGCGAGAACTGTAAAGTTCTCGGGATAGGAGTAGCCGTCAGGGTCAGTACGTCGATGTTCGCTCTCATACTCTTCAGTTTCTCTTTCGCCGCAACGCCGAATTTCTGTTCTTCGTCGATGACCAGCAATCCCAAGTCGTGCCATTTGACCGTTTTGCCGATCAGTTTGTGCGTGCCGATGAGGATATCTATCTTCCCTGCTTCTAGGTCCGCCAGTATCTCTTTGGTCTCTTTCGGGCTCTTCAGCCGGCTGAGGTATTCGATCCGCACCGGCATATTTTTCATCCGCTCGCGGAAGGTGTTGTAATGCTGAAGTGCCAGTACGGTAGTAGGCACGAGTACCGCCACCTGTTTGCCGTCCGTAGCTACCTTGAATGCTGCCCGCATGGCTACCTCGGTCTTACCGAAGCCTACGTCGCCGCAAACGAGTCTGTCCATCGGTACCGGACTCTCCAGGTCGTGTTTCACGTCTGCCGTCGCTTTGGCTTGATCAGGCGTATCTTCGTAGAGGAAGGAAGCCTCCAACTCGTGCTGCATATATCCGTCCGGAGCGTAGGCGAAACCTTGTTGCTGCTTACGGGTGGCGTATAGTTTGATCAAATCCCGCGCGATATCCTTTACTTTGTCTTTCGTTCGCTCTTTGAGTCTCTCCCACTGACCGCTGCCTAACCGCGAAATCGTCGGTTCGCTGCCTTCGCGACCTTTGTATTTGCTGATGCGGTGCAGGTTATGGATGCTGACGAACACACATGCTCCGTCGCGGTAATTCAGTTTAATCATCTCCTGCGGCTTGCCGTTCACGGGTGTAGTCACCAGTCCGCCGAATTTAGCTATACCATGGTCGGAATGAACGACATAATCGCCTATCTGCAACTGGTTGATCTCCCTGAGCGTGATGATAGCCTTTCCCCTTCGTGCGTTCTCGCTCCGCATGGTTACGCGATGGTATCGCTCGAAGATTTGGTGGTCGGTGTAACAGCATATCTTCAGTCCTCGGTCCACAAACCCCTCATGCAGCGAAGCGTTGATGCCTACGAAGGTTAGAGGTTCATCGCTTTGCGCCTCAAAAATCGCTTTCAAGCGATCGAGCTGTTTCTGCTGTTCGGCAAGGACGTAGATTGTATATCCTTCCTCAATATGTCGCTTCAGGTCCTCTGTTAGGATGTCGAACTGCTTATGGAAGATAGGCTGCGGCAAGGTGTCGAAGGCTACCTTGCTGTGCGTCGGGAACGAACTCTTCTCGTTAATCTCGATCGTGCGGCGATACTCCGCCAATCCGCTCATTCGTTCTTTCCCTAATCCGTCTGATTTATAACGGACCACACTCCAGTCATTCGATACCCATACAAAATCCTCTGTCAGATAATCAACGATAGAAGCACCATTTGCACCATTAAGTGCAGCGTCACCATTTTTGCTATTTGAAGACCCGACGATTTCCGCGGCTTCGACGCGGGCTTTACTCAGTTGGTCCTCTATATCAAACTCCCGAATGCTGTCTATCTCGTCTCCGAAAAAATCGAGACGGTAAGGGATGTCATGCCCGTAACTGTATATATCCACAATACTGCCGCGGATGGCATACTGACCGGGCTGAAAGACGAAATCCACTTGTTCGAATCCCAAATCGGCTAACTCATTGCTGACAGCGGACTGCTGTATTTCCTGTCCTGCGGCATACCGTACACTGACGGCAGACAGTTCTTCTTTTGCCGGTACTTTTTCCGCTATCGCCTCCGGATAGGTGATGATAATAGAAGGAGAATTTCCCTCCTTAGCGGACTGAGTGACCGCTAATGCGCTCAGCGTCTCTGTCCTCTGTATCATCGCCGCCTCATCTATTGTGCGGCGTCTCTGTGCTGCGGGGAAGAAGAATATCTTTGCGGCTATTGACGGTTGGCTATTGCAGGTCTGACCTGGCTTTTCCAGCGACTTTAAGTCACCATAGAGATATTGTGCTGCCTCTGCGTTGTCAAAGATCACAAAAAGCGGTGTGTCCAACTGTGCGAGTGTGAGTGCCCGGGCGCTCGCGTGCAAACCGGATAGTAACAGATGCGTCCTGTCTCCCTTCTGCAACTCCCGCTTTATCAGCCCCAATTCGGGATGCTCTCCAAACAGCGTCTTCAAATCTACGATTTGCATGTGCACACTACCGCATTTTAAAATCGGGTACAAAGATAGTGCTTTTTTTTGACATATGCAAGATTTTGTATATTTTTATACAAAAAATCTCAAAATAAAAATCACGGGATATATACAAAGTATATATAAGGTAAGTGGGATACGGTATTACCTGCTAATTACCAGCTAATTACCAGCTAATTACCAGCTATGTATCCGTATTTATTGGTGCTTGATGATATAATAGGGGATGTTGAGGGCTTGGATCTCGGCTTCGTAGCGGCGGAAGAGTTCGAGACGGATGGCATCGGAGCCGTTGGTTCGCGTGGGATCGGGTATCCAAGGCAGGTCGGGGTAGGTAAGCAGATAGACATCCATAGGGAAGCGCAGGATAGCATCGTTGAGCCATTCCGGTACCCTGCCAAAGGCATAATCGAACCAGACCTTGGTGACGATCAGTTCCGTGTCAAAAAAGACCGGCTTCGCCTGACAGACCGTTTCACTGACAGACCGTTTCACTTCGTTTGCTGACAGGTACTCAAGCTCTTGGATCTGCTTCCTTGCTATCGTGCATAGTTCCTCATAACTTACCTCCGTCGAGCCCTTATCCTCTACGTATCGCCGGGCATATTCGGGCACCAGGATACCGCCATAGCGGTTAGCCAGATACCGTGCGAGCGTGCTCTTGCCGCTGCTCTCCGGGCCGATGATAGCGACGTTATAATTCACAATTCACAATTTACAATTTACAATGAACAATTAGCGGGTGAGCATGAGTTTGATATTCAGACCGACATTGTCCGCCTTGACGGGATAGGAAGACGAGATGAGCGGCGTGGTGCCCTGGTGGTCATAGAAGAGCTGGAGGTTGATCTTCTGGCTCAGCACATAGTCCGCGGAGATCTTGATAGCCAGCACTTTATTGCCGGACGAAGCCTGCGTGATACCTTCCTCCACCTTGCGCAAGAGCATCTTAACATCCTTATACGACACATCGACCTGCAGTTTGAGGTCATTGGACACTTTCTTCTGTCCGCCGTCCTTTTTCCTGGTGATGAAATTGAGATTCTTAATGGTATAACCGCCGCCGATGACGAACTCGGATGTATGTCCTTCAGTCAGTTGTACGGAAGTCACATTGAGCGCGAGGTTGCGCTGCTTGCGGTATTCAGCCTTGAGGCTCAGCGAGTTTTTCATCGTCATATTGAGTCCGATTAGCGGAGAGAAAGCTTCGGTGAGGGTGACATTGCTGATATCGTATGCCGAAGAAGGCCGCGGTTTGTCGTCGGTCACATCGCGGACGAAACCGAGCATCTTATTGGAGTCATCAGAGCCGACCCAAGTGGAATAGGATCCGTACGAACCGATAGCGTACTTACAGGTATAAGCATGGGTGAGCGTGACGGATTTGAAATGCTCTTTGACCCACGGTATCTTACCCAGACCATCGAAAGTGACGGACCAGTTAGGCAGGATCTTGAGAATACCGAGGAAGGGGTTGAGGTTCATGCGCGAAGCATCTCGTCCCGTATATGCGGAGAGGAAAGCGGGCACGAGGACATCGGCAGAGTTGGAGCTGACCCGACCGTGTTTGGTGGGGTCATACTTGGTGCCGACAGGGATATTACTCATGAAGCCGACCGAGGGCAGGGTAGTGCCGGTATATTGGTTCTGCACGCGGTCTGTGAGCAGGTCGCGGTTCGCAAGGAAGCGGTCATAAGCCGAGTTAGCGAAGTTCTCCTCCTGCGAGCCGACACGGCTGAAGATAGTACCGATAGCCACCTGAGTGATATTGAACGAACCCGTCATGTTCTCCTGCAGGCGGTCATAGGAATAGATGATCGAGGTAGACTGCGCCAGATAGCGTTTTCCGTTAAGCTGTATCTTGAGTCCCGGCAGCGGTTCGAGCGTCAGTTTGATATCGAGATCGGAGGTATGCGCCCGTGTGGCAGGTTGCACGATAGAGGTGTCGCCGGAGAGCCAACCGTGTTCCTTTGCCCGCTCCACCATGTTATTAGGTATGAAACCGAAAGCGAAGTCATATCCCGGGGCGTAGATACCGTCCACTTTCCGCTGTCCCATGAATCCGGCCTCGGGTTCGAAGCCCGGTAAGGTCATGGAGTTGGTCTCGCGATAAGTGACTTGCAAGCGGCGGATCATCGTACCCACATAAGCGAACATATCTCCCGCTATCTGTGCCGGTGTGCGTTCGTTGGGGTCTTTGGTAGTGACGGTAACGGTAGCCCTCGCGCAGTCGGTTTTGGCGGTGACGGTGGCTTTGGTATTGCCCGCAGGACGGAAGGAGACAGGGACGGTCTTGCCCGCCGAGTCGGTCACAGCGATATTGAGGTTCTCGCTATTGAGACGGTGGGTAATCTCCACCGCTTCGCCTTTCTTCAGGTCCACGGTCTGGGTGTAAGTCTTGGGTTTGAAAGCTCTCTGTCTGCCGCCTCCACGACCTCCTCCATATCGTTGCGAGAGGGATTTCCAATACTTGGATTTGCCGTACCAGGTCTCAAAATTGATACCTCCGTCCACCTGCCAGCTCTGGAGACTGCTGACGGTGTTCCCTCGGTCCACGCCATTGGTGGTCGAGGCTGTGCGGGTCCAGTTATAAGTAGCGTTATAGGACGCATTGGCCGTGATCGGGTCAAGGCCCGGGATGCGGTTAAACGGCACATTCCACGAGGCGGTGAAGACCTGCTGATAGGTGTATGGCGAACCCCATTTGGCCAGCGAACGCTGGATAGTATCCTTCCATGCCTCGTACTTATCGTGGTTGAACTGGTCGTCAAAATAGTGGCCCTTCAGGATCTCCGGCGTGTATTTGCCTTCGTCGATGATGGCGTTCATCGCGGACTGGAAGGAGAACTTCATGTTCTTGGTGAAGTCATACTTGATATCCACATTACGATCCCAGGTGAAATCCTTGCTGAAGGTCAGGTCGGAAGCGTCGGTCATGGCGTTGGAGAGGTCGCGCATCTTCATATGGCTGAAGGTGCGGTGCATATTGGTGTTGAACGCCCATGATTGGGGCAGGTAGTAGAAATTCATCTCCTTGAGGAACTTCACTTTCTGCACTTTCTCCACCTTTGCGAACGGCTCCCAGGGTTTGGGGTTGAAGCTGTATGCGTACTGGAACGACCCCTTGTGGTCGGTAGTGATATTGGTCTCCATCTCGGGCGAATGCTCGGCCTGTTTGTTATACGAAGCGGAGATAGAGAAGTTCGCCGGATCGTAGAACATATCGCGTTTTTTGGAGTGGATATTGACCTTCATGTTACTTACGGAGAACGAGGTGGACTCATGGACGGTGTTGGACATCTGTTTGATGGAGTCTCGCTGCTCCTTGGTGTCGTAGGTGCTGAGCGTCTCGGATAACTTGACATCGGTGTCGAGCGGGTCGTAGTCCGGGCTGGTGGTCTCGTTGCTATAAGAGACATAGAGCGGCATCTGGATTTTCGCTTTCTCGGGGAAGAGTCGTCCTCCTTCGAGGGCTGCGGAGACGGATATCTGGTAGAAATTATCGAGGTTGCGGTCCAATACATTCGATTCGATCGACCCGTACCCTGCGGTCTCGAGTCGTCCCGCTACGTTGACCTGCGCGATATCGCTGATCGCCAAGGCTGCGTTCGCCATCGCCGCCACACCGCCCTGTTCGTTGAACTGGCTGAGTCGCAATTCGTTGACCCATACCTCTCCCGAGGCCTCATGCTGGCCGTTGTTACGGACACCGACCATGATCGTAGAGACCTCCTCAAGAGTAGGGTTACCGAGGATAGTGATTTTGTTCTGCGGTTTGTCGTTGGCATCGTCATAGATGACATATGGGATGGTGTTGCTGACACCTTCGTTGCCCGCACGTTTGGCTTTGTTCCGCGCTGTCTTGGCATCCGTCAGCACCTTGAGCGGGAAATCGAACATGTTCTCCTTGGGCCATACCACCTCGCGGTCCGCAGCGGAGTTATTGTTATACAGACCCGGGGCAGTCAGATGCAGCGGAATCTCATATTCGTAGTAGTTATTGCGCAAGTCGGTACCCAGACGGATAAAACAGGTCAGGTCTCCGTCCTTCAATTCGGGATCAACGGTGGGAAGTTGCTCGGCATGGACGAACATCTGGAGGTTCTTATACTGTCGCATGTCGTAGCCCGTGTTTTTGTACATCGCGCGTGCGTCGTGTGGACTAAGGTGCGCTACGCGGAGGACCATCGCCTGCTCGTTCTGCGCGATGAGTTGGGCCTGACCCGGATCGGTCTGGCGGCTCACACCCGGCGGCAGCACGTAGTTAATCGGCGTGCGGGTGCTGTTCTCCTCGATATTGACAGTCTGTACATCGATAGAAGCGCTTGTGTTGACGGCAGTACCGACAGGTGCCAAATCGCGCGTATACATACGCCAGTCGCCCCGGACGAGATCAAGCGTAGCAAAACGCAGATGGGTCTCTTTCTCAAAGCCCGTGAGGTACATACGCATGAAACGGATGGATTTCCAGTTACGGATCGAACCGATCTTCTGCACGCTGGCGCTGTCTCCGCGGAGAGGAATCTTAAACTGGTACCATGTCACCTCCTGTGTCGTGCCATCGCGGAGCGTCACTTTACGCACTTTCTTCTCCGTGATATGCTGGCGACCTACCTCCATCATATCCGGACGAAGGATGACCTTGTACTGGTAGTATTTCTCGTACTCGTTGAGAGTGTTATCCTGGTTGATATCTTCGATATCAGGCGTGAGGGTAGAAGCCGTACCATAGGTCTCGGTCTGCTGTTCGGTAGCGGGCGAGTTACCCTCCGTACCGTTGTAATGTTTGTATCGCGCCAGGACGGGCACCTCTTCTTCGTCAAAATCCGTACCGCGATAATAATGGAAATTATCTCCCGCAGGGTCATTCCTCGGAGAAAAACGGTCATTCTCCCAGCGAGACCACACATCTGTCGACACGCGTCCCTGCAGTTCGTTCAAGTATTGGCGATAAGC
>JAGCFY010000028.1 GCA_017649845.1 Paludibacteraceae bacterium | reverse complement strand
TTCTCGCGTTTCATGCAGACGCTGATAGCGCAGATGCTGCGTATTCCATTGGGCGTTTATCGCTACTCACGCGTGCGGCACAAACTGCTTGACAGACGATTTGCGGATGAGGACGTGATACCGGTATTGTATCCGAACTGGGATAACACAGCTCGGCGCAAGATGGGTGCACTGGTGCTGCATGAGGCCACGCCGGACCAATTCTACAAGCATTGCAAAGAAGTATTTGCGCTCATGCAAGGCAAGAAGAACAGGGTTGTATTTCTGAAAAGTTGGAACGAATGGGGCGAAGGCAATTATATGGAACCCTGTCTCCGCTACGGTCACGGATACATACAGGCACTGCGAAGGGCACTGGGACATAATTAAGATTTTACTGATGCGCATTTTAGTCGGCGAAATATCAAGTTATAAGGCTATTGTAATTGCTCAATATATACGTTCATATTATCCGGACGTAGAACAATGGGCATATGACAACAAACCAATCATGAACTATATTCACACGCGTTATGTTAATAAATGCGTATGTTTACCATTTCATTCATTTGAAACATATGTTATTGAATTAGCCGATTACGTTAAAAAGAACAGGATTGACGTGTTAATACCAGTTCATAGTGATTATATTGGTGCTATATTACTACATAAAGAGCTTTTCGGTACTGCATTGGATTGGATGGGGAAATTCGAAGATTATATTCTTCTGCATGAAAAAGACCAAATGATGGCTATTGCGACTAGGCTTGGGATTCGAGTACCGACGAGTTATGCAAATATAGCGAGTGCCAAAGTACCATTTGTGATTAAGCCGACAAATTTATCAGCAGCAAAAGGGATACAGTATTATTTAACTGAGAAAGACAAGAGCCCCCTTGGAAAATTATCTAAGAATATAATCTGTCAGGAATATATAGAAGGGATTGGATGTGGATACGAGGTTTATTGTAAAGATGGTAGAATCCTTGCGGAATATGGACATTTACGCCTAGCAGAATGGCCCATATCCGGAGGTTCCAGTGTACTTCGGAAACGATATATTCATCAGAGTATGCGCCCGATAGCTGAGAAACTCTTATCCAAAGTTAGGTGGACGGGTTTTGTGATGTTTGAGTTCAAACTTACCCCATTGGGTGAACTTGTTCTAATTGAAGCAAATCCTCGAATATGGGGGTCTATAAACCAAGCGCTGTTAGACGGATGTCCCTTGTTTAAGCCAATTTTAGGTCAGCCGAAAGGGGAACTTCCTAACGTAGAAGTGCGTACGTGTCTTGTACCGCAAATATGGATTGCAATGCTTGGGTATCTGTTCAGAGGACGTATTGATGTTGTACGTGATTGGCTGACACATTGGCATATGACGTATCGTGATGTGAGTTTCTGGAATGATCCATTGGGATTCATCAGTATGGTTTTGCGAAAAATATGAAGAAGCAACTATATGCATATGATTTTGATAATACCCTTGTGTCATATGATTCTTTCCGTCGGTATCTATGGCACCTTATGACTATTATGCCATGTGCTATGATGCGGTTGCTAATACGTCGTCGGTTACGTTTAATTTCCGGTGCAGAACTAAAAGCACAAGTGACAAAAATGGTATCTAAATCAGAATTACTTGCGAAAGATGCAAAATGCTTTGCAAACCGTATAGCTAAAGACGTAGAAATTCCCCAAATTACACCGCAAGATGCCACAATTCTTCTTATTAGCGCCTCTCCCGACATATATATGCAACACATAGCAAAAGTACTCAACTGTGATGTGTTATGCTCTAAGTTCATAGGAACGGATTATATGGAGATGTACGGAGACGAAAAAACAAAGAATTTACATCAGTATTATCCAGAAACATCATATGAGTATACATATGCCGCTTCGGATAGTGAATCAGACTTATGTTGGATGCGAGAATTTAGTAAATACGAACTAGTAAAACAATGAACATACTAATCCAACTTTCGCATCCGGCGCATTTTCATCTCTATAAGAATGTGGCAAAGAACATGATGGCTGACGGTCATCAGGTGCTTTTCGTCATCAAATCGAAAGATATTTTAGAGACGCTGTTGCAGAACGCAGGATTGCCGTACGTCAATATCAACCAGCATGCACACCGAGGCAGCAAGATAGGGATATTATGGGATATGCTGGTACGGGAATGGCGGATGGTGCGCTTATGCCGCAAGCATAAGATAGACTTGCTGACGGGTTCTACACCGGAGGTGGCGCATGTGGCATGGCTGCTTGGATTGAGGGTAGTGAATACTACGGAAGATGATGAGGAGGTTATAGGAGCTGTCATAAAAGCGATACGACCAGTGATACACTGTTTGTTAGTGCCCGATTCATGTGAGATAAAATCTATAAAAAAACAAACTTACCAATATCCCGGATACCATGAACTGGCATACCTGCATCCGAATCATTTTACGGCGGATAGGCAGAAGGTAGAGAAATACGGGATAGATACGCATAAACCGTACATACTGATTCGCTTTGCGCAACTTACTGCGCACCATGACAGCGGCATAAAGGGAATAAACACCGAAGTGGCGCAGCGATTGGTGGATATATTATCGCCGTACGGACGAATATACATTACTTCCGAGCGACCATTGGAGCCGCAGTTTGAACAATACCGGATTAAGATCAACCTACTGGATATGCACGATGTGATGGCGTATGCGAGTCTCTATATCGGAGATAGTCAGACAATGGCGGCAGAGGCAGGAGTGCTCGGTGTCCCATTTGTGCGATTCAATGATTTCGTTGGACGAATCGGGTATCTGAGAGAGTTGGAAGATAAATATGAGTTAGGGTACGGCATCAAGGCATCCGCTGAGGGCTCTATTGAACGGTTGTGCCAGAAAGTAGAAGAATTGGCTGCCATGCCGATGGAGCAACGGAAGAAGCTGTTTGCAGCGCGGCGAGAGAAGATGCTGAGCGAGAAGATAGACTGCGCAAAGTATCTGACATGGTTTATAGAGAATTATCCGCAGTCGCAAGTCGAAACGAAGCAGGCAGATGCAGTGTTCTGGGGGCGGTTTAAGTGAGCAAGTGGAGACGAAAAATATAAAAAATGCAAATATGTAACTTCGGCACGCCCCTAAAGGGTTCCCTCCGAAATTATGTTCGCGCTATCGTGCAAACAGCAATCTTTTCGCGAACAAAGCCAGACTTAAGCGAGCTTAGACTACTTTTTTCGCCAAAAACTTGTATGTTTGGAAATTTTGTAGTAATTTTGTAGCCGAATTTGGATAATAGCGTTAAAAAACAATATAAACCATTAAAATTTTACAGCCATGTTACACATTCTACGTTCTGATCTGCACACCGAGGCAAACGCGATGCCGTTTAAGGTGTCCGATTCATTTATGAAAGAAAACCAAGTGGTAGCCATCCTATCCGGCGGTACGGAATCGAAGTTCATTCAGTTGCTCCGCGAGAAGAAGATTGACCTGAAGCGTCCGATCTACCTAATCGTAAGCGGATACAGCAACTCGCTGGCTGCTGCGCTGGAGATCCTGAGTTTCATCCGTCAGCATAACGGTATCGGCAAAATCATGCAGCATGCCAAAGATATCATCTTCCCGGAGGAGAGCGATACGGCTTCGTTGACCCGCACACCGTTGGAGAAAGTGCTGAAGGACGGCAAGAAACAGCGCCTGGGCGTTATCGGTGCTCCGTCGGATTGGTTGATCGCATCGAAGGTGGACTATAAAGAGGTGCTGAAGAAGATGAATGTGGAGTTGGTGGATGTGCCTATTGACGAAGTGATTGCATTGGGCGAAGTGGATCCGGGCATGAAAGGCGCAGAGGCTATCTATGAGAAATTGAAAGAAATGATCGCCAAATACAAACTCGACGGCATCACGCTGCGTTGCTTCGACCTGCTGAAGACGGTGAAGAACACCGGTTGCATCGCGATAAGCAAACTGAACGACGAAGGTATTCCGGCAGGATGCGAAGGCGATATACCTGTGCTGCTGACGATACTGGCATGCAAGCGATTGACGGGTGAGCCAGGCTTTATCGTTAACCCTGCGCGTATCCAACCGGACGGACAGATGCTGCTGGCACATTGCACGATACCGCTGAAGATGACGGAGAAGCATGAATACACCACGCATTTCGAATCCGGCATCGGCGTAGCTATTCACGGCAATCTGCCGGCCGGCGATTACACATTAGTGAAACTGAGCGGCGACCTGAAGCGTCTGCTGGCTGTGAACGTAGAGCTGACGCGTTGCCAGAACGAGCAGAACCTATGCCGTACGCAAGTATGGCTGCAGACGACGCCAACCGTAAGTCAGTATTTCCTGACGGACCCGATTGCAAATCACCATTTGCTGATTCACGGTCATCATGCGGCGAAGTTCTGGAGAGATTGAGGTGGTTTGAAGCTTCGCGTTTGAAGTAGTTTGAAAGAGTTTAAAACCCAATATAAACAATTAAAAACAATTTATTTATGGTAAGTTACAAGGAATTAGGCCTTGTGAACACGAGAGAGATGTTCGCAAAGGCAATCAAGGGAGGTTATGCTATCCCTGCATTCAACTTCAACAACATGGAGCAGTTGCAAGCTATCATCAAGGCTGCAGCTGAGACCAAGAGTCCGGTTATCCTGCAAGTATCGAAAGGTGCGCGTAACTACGCTAACCAGACGCTGCTGCGCTACATGGCTCAGGGTGCTGTAGAGTACGCCAAAGAGTTAGGTTGGGAGAAGCCGCAGATCGTGCTTCACTTGGACCACGGCGACAGCTTCGAGCTCTGCAAGAGCTGCGTGGACTTCGGTTTCTCGAGCGTGATGATCGATGCCAGCTCGCTGCCGTATGAGGAGAACATCGCGCTGACGAAGAAAGTGGTAGAGTATGCGCACAAGTATGATGTGACGGTAGAGGCTGAACTCGGTGTATTAGCCGGCGTAGAGGATGAGGTTTCGTCTGCAGTGAGCCATTATACGAAGCCGGAAGAGGTGGTTGATTTCGCTACACGCACGGGTTGCGACAGCTTGGCTATCTCCATCGGTACAAGCCACGGAGCATACAAGTTCACTCCGGAGCAGTGTACGCGTGACCCGAAGACAGGCAAACTCGTTCCTCCTCCATTGGCATTTGATGTGCTTGATGCTGTGATGGAGCAACTGCCGGGCTTCCCGATCGTGCTGCACGGTTCATCTTCCGTTCCGCAAGAGTATGTAGATATGATCAACAGTTTGGGCGGCAAGTTGCCGGATGCTATCGGTATTCCGGAGGAGCAACTGCGTAAGGCGGCCAAGAGCGCTGTTTGCAAGATCAACATCGACTCCGACAGCCGTCTGGCCTTTACCGCAGCCGTTCGCAAAGTGCTGAGCGAGAAGCCGGGTGAGTTTGACCCGCGTAAATACTGCGGCGTAGCACGCGATTATATGGAGGAGCTCTACAAGCATAAGATCATCGATGTGCTTGGAAGCGACGGCAAAGCCTAATCATTTTCACATTTTTACATTTAACATTTAGGCATTTATTGAGCTATTTTGATATTTATGACCAAGGATGAGTTAAAGGAACGTTTCAGGCAGTTTTCATTGCGAATCATTAAGTTGGCTGATGCTATGCCCAAAACCATTTCCGGCATAGCAATTGCTAAACAGATTATTCGTTCCGGTACTTCTCCTGCTGCGAATTATCGTGCTGCTTGCATAGCAAAATCAGACAAAGATTTTGTGAATAAGCTAAAGATTGTTGAAGAAGAAATCGACGAAACATCTTATTGGTTAAGTCTCATAATGGATAGTGGGATGCTACCTAAATCACGTGTAGAGCCTTTATTCGACGAGTGTTTGGAACTCTGCAAGATTACCACTAAATCTATAGATACGTTTAAAACCAAGCGCGATTTTTAAATTGATGAATGGCAAAATAACCAAATAAATGATAAAATTGTAAATGACAAAATTGTAAATCTTATGTTAAAATACATGACAGCCGAAGAGGCTGCTGAGTTGATACAGCATGGTGATGTCTTGGGCATGGGTGGTTTTACAGCTACCGGAGTGCCCAAGGCAGTTCCTTTTGCTTTGGCGCAACGCGCAGAGCGTCTGCATGCCGAAGGTAAACCGTTCCGCGTAGGACTGGAGACGGGTGCATCGATGGGCGACAGTTGTGACGGTGCGTTAGCACGCGCGCATGCTGTGGAGTTCCGTACACCGTATCAGTCGAACAAATCGATGCGCGAGGAGATAAACGCAGAGGGTACGCATTATTTCGATATGCACTTGAGCCACATGGCGCAAGACCTTCGTTACGGCTTCTTACCGAAACCCCAATGGGCGATTATCGAGGCATCGTATGTAGGCGAAGACGGTGTGATTGTTCCTGCTGCAGGTATCGGTATCATGCCGACGATATGCAATATGGCGGACAAGATCATCGTGGAGCTGAATGAGATGTTCCCCGCTTCGATGCGCGGCATGCATGATCTATACGAACCTTTGGATCCTCCGTGCCGCAAGGAGATACCTATCTACAAACCATCCGACCGCTGCGGAAGCGACCATATCAAGGTGGATCCGAAGAAGATCGCCGCCGTAGTGAAGACCAACCGTCCGAACGAGATCCCGGCTTTCACGCCGGTGGATGCCGTGACGGCGAAGATCGGCGAGAACGTAGCACTGTTCCTCGAGAAAGAGCTGCATGAGGGTCGTATCCCGAGTTCGTTCCTGCCGATCCAGAGCGGAGTAGGTAACGTAGCGAATGCAGTATTGGGTGAGTTGGGCAAGAACCCGCATATCCCGCCCTTTGAGATGTATTCGGAAGTGGTTCAGGATAGCGTGGTTGATCTGATCAAAGCCGGTCACTGCAAGTTCGCATCGGGTTGCTCACTGCGATTGGTAGAGAGCAAGATGGCGGAGGTGCTGGCTGACCTTGATTTCTTCCGCGACAAGCTGTTGCTTCTTCCCCAAGAGACATCCAACAACCCGGAGATCATCCGCCGATTGGGCTTGATAGCCATCAATACGGCATTGGAAGCCGATATCTACGGTAACATCAACTCGACGCATGTATGCGGCACGAAGATGATGAACGGTATCGGCGGTAGCGGTGATTTCGCGCGCAATGCATATTTGAGTATCTTCACCACCGCTTCGACGGCGAAGAACGGCGCTATCTCATCGATCGTACCGATGGTGACGCACCTGGATCACAGCGAGCACAGCGTGAAAGTGCTGGTAACGGAACAGGGTGTGGCTGATTTGCGCGGCAAGAGTCCGCGTCAGCGTGCGGAGGAGATCATCAATAACTGCGTAGCACCGGAATACCGCGAGATGCTGCGCGA
>JAGCFY010000002.1 GCA_017649845.1 Paludibacteraceae bacterium | reverse complement strand
ATAGAGCATAGCAGGTTTTTTCCGGGAGCGCTCTCCCAACTATTTCCTGCCTGACCTCTTCCCGCTGATTGAAAATCCGTACGGAGCCATCTTTCGCCTTCCGGCCATTCACCCCGTGCGAGCAATTCCTTCATCAAGGTATTGGTGCTATTTGTGCGATCGATATACATCGAGCAGATAATCCTGAATCACTTTTTGTATATTCTTGGCTTTGCCGGGCGCAGAGTTGATGAGGATCGCGAAAACCCATGTATCGCCATTCGGCATGTCGATATACCCTGCGAAATTCTTGGTGCCGGCAATCGTGCCGCTCTTGGCATGAATACGTCCTTCCAGTTCCGTTTCCGGGCATAGTGTTTTGAGAGTGCCCGTTTGTCCGCTGACAGGTAACGAAGCCATCCATGCGTCTCTGTTGTTGCTGCGGGACATGATGGTTAGCAGTTGGACAAATGTCTTGGCGCTAACGGCATCCTGTGGCGCGAGACCGCAACCGTCTTTGATGATGGCATTTTGAATCATCACTCCTCTGCGTCGCCAGTAATCGCGTAATAAATCCTGGCTGTTATGAATTGATCCGGGCAAGGTGTATCGCGTACCCAAATAACGGAAGATAGCTTCCGCGTAGAGGTTGTTGCTGTTGATATTGGTCTCTTTGATAATCTCCGAGAGTGGTTCCGAATAATGAATATACAGCTCCGTTCTGGCGGGAGTCAGCGGATTATAATCGGCCATATAGGTAGCATCCCTTTTGACAGCTACTCCCGCTTCGCGGAGTTTGGTTGTTAGATGGCGGGCGAGCAGCAAACCGGGATTAGGCAGATCTCCTTTGACACCGAAAGTGCCGAGATTAGAAGGCACTACACCTGTCAGATACCGCTCGCGGCTATATGGCAGACCGCTCACGAACGCTCCGTCATAGCTGATCTTATCGCATCGCACATGATTGATGAAATAGACATCTTCTACGGCCGGTTCTGTTTTTACCACGGAAGCAATACTGCCCGGTTCGCCGCTCTTGAGCACGATATTCATCGTGTTGCCATAATAATTGAGCGAGAAGATCCCCGGTGCGTAATAGTTTCCTGCATCTTCGCAGAGCCATCCGGGGTTTTGCGCTTCTCCATCGAGCATCGTCATATCGGCTATGACGCTGCCGTTGATCTGCTTTATACCGGCTGCTTTGATGGCTTTCACCCATCGGTCCAGAAAAGCCGTTCGCCCTTTCCATCCTAATGAAGGATCACATCCGCCATGGATATACAAATCGCCTTTGAGGATCCCGTTTTCTATTGCTCCGCCATATTCGAGAATGGTAGGAAAACGAAACCCCGGTCCGAGCATCTCAAGTGCAGCTCCTGTCGTCAGAAGTTTCATGACTGATGCCGGAGGTACCACATGATCCGGGCGGTAAGAATCAATTACTTCTCCAGTCGTGAGGTTTTGTACATACACGGACATATTGGCCTGACCTGTAACAGGATGGCTCGTCAGGAAATTGACCGATAGCAATATGGAGAGTAGGAGGTTCAATTCACAATTTACAATTCTTAGCCCTAAAGGGCACGATTATTTGGCAAAGCCAAATTTTCACAATTCACAATTCCCCAAGTACTCGTGCATGGCTGCTGCGGCTTTTCGTCCGTCGGACATAGCGAGGATGACAGTAGCTCCACCGCGTACTATATCGCCTCCGGCGAAGATGGCAGGGATAGCAGATTGCATCTCGTCATTTACCACGATTGTGCCCTTGCGGCTAATTTCCAATCCTTCTACGGAAGACGGGATAAGCGGGTTAGGCGAAACGCCTACTGCAACAATCACGAGATCCACAGGTATGGTAACTGTTTTGCCCTCAACCGGTACAGGACTACGGCGACCGGATTCATCGGGTTCTCCGAGTTCCATCACTTGCAGTACCGCTTCGCATACACGACCGTTCTCATCGGCGTGATACTCAATCGGGTTGTGCAAGGTCATGAACTCGATACCTTCCTGTTTAGCATGATGAACCTCTTCTATACGTGCCGGCATCTCTTCTTCGCTTCGGCGATAGATGATCATCGCGTGCTCTGCACCTAATCGTTTGGCCGTACGAACGGCATCCATGGCTGTATTACCGCCACCGATAACAGCTACATTCTTGCCGTAAAGCAACGGTGTGTCGGTAGCAGGGTTGGAAGCGTCCATCAGGTTGACACGCGTGAGGTATTCGTTGCAGGAAAGTACACCGTTCAGGTTCTCTCCCGGGATATTCATGAATCTCGGCAGACCTGCTCCCGAACCGACAAAGATGCCTTTGAATCCTTGTTCCTCCAGTTCCTTGACAGAAATCGTTTTACCAATGATGGTATCGGTATGGAACTGTACGCCGAGTGCGCGAAGACCATCAATCTCGATGTCCACAATTGCGTTCGGCAAACGGAACTCCGGGATACCATATTTGAGCACTCCTCCGATTTCGTGCAAAGCCTCGAAGACATGCACTTCGTAGCCGTATTTGGCTGCATCTCCGGCGAAAGTAAGGCCGGCAGGACCGGAACCTACAACTGCGATTTTCGGTCCGATCGGACTCGTCTGAGTTGTCGGACTCGTCTGATGGCTGTTGGCGTAGTCGGCGCAGAAACGCTCGAGGTATCCTATCGCTACAGCCGGATGTTTCATCTTCAGATGGATACAGTTGGCTTCGCATTGTTTCTCTTGCGGACAAACGCGGCCGCATACTGCAGGAAGAGAGGAACTCTCTTTGATGACGGCAGCAGCACCGAGGATATCGCCTGTTTCGAGTGTCTTGATGAAGCCCGGGATATTGATATTGACCGGACATCCTTGTACACAAGTCGGGTTCTTGCAGTTGAGACAGCGATGCGCTTCCGTGATAGCTTGTTCGTAGGTAAGACCTTGGTTTACCTCTTCATGCAGCGATTTGACGCGTACTTCGGGACGCAGTTCCGGCATTTGAACGCGTGGGATAGCGACACGGTCCTTGGCTGTACCGGTAAAAGGTTCGGGCTTCGGGAATGCTTTTGATCCCTCATTACCCACGGTTTGCCCCTTATTTACTCCCGGTTCGGTAGTCTCTCGCTTGTGTCTCGCCAGTCTGATTTGGTATTGCTCCAGCGCCTCCGTCTCTTCCGCTTTGTAGGATTTCATTCGGCTGAGCATTTCGTTCCAATCCACTTCATGGGCATCAAACTCCGGTCCATCGACGCAGACGAATTTTGTTTTTCCGCCTACTGTAACACGACACGCGCCGCACATACCGGTTCCATCGACCATGATGGTGTTGAGGCTTGCCTCTGTTGGGATATTATATTTGGCCGTAGTGAGTGCGACAAACTTCATCATGATAGCCGGTCCGATCGTGATACATTTGTCCACTTTCTCGCGATTGATGACTTCTTCCACTCCCACGGTGACCACACCTTGTTTGCCCATTGAGCCATCATCGGTCATGATGATCACTTCGTCAGACCATTGCGCCAGTTCGTCACGCAGGATCAGCAGATCTTTGTTTCGCGCAGCGAGAACGGTTATGACGCGGTTGCCTGCTTTTTTGAGCGCTTCTGCTATCGGTAACATCGGAGCGGCACCCACGCCGCCACATGCGCAGACAACTGTTCCATAGTTCTCGATGCGTGTGGCGCGTCCGAGCGGACCAACGATATCATGCAGACTTTCGTCCGGTTCCATTGCCAGCAATTTATGGGTAGAAGCACCAACTTGCTGTACGACCAGCGTAATCGTTCCTTTCTCGATGTCAGCTCCGGCAATCGTGAGAGGCACTCGTTCTGACAGCGCGTCCACGCGAATGATAACAAAATGTCCGGCGCGGCGACTACGCGCAATGAGCGGAGCTTCCACAACGAGCTCCGCTACATTTTCCGAGAAAAATCTCTTGGATAAAATTCGATTCATTTAGAAATATTTTGTTTCTT
>JAGCFY010000027.1 GCA_017649845.1 Paludibacteraceae bacterium | reverse complement strand
TTGTTCATAATAATAGATTTTTATGGATTAATAAAAGGGGTAAAACACAACAAAAGCCGATATTCCGCGAAGGCGAAACATCGACTTGATAGATACTTTAGTTATATATTTCTGCACACGACCAGCGGCACGCAATACGGCCTCAGCCGCGCATGTGTGTGTGTGTGTGTGTGTAAACGCATACTCATCTCAATTCACGCTGCAAAGGTACAAAAAATAAATGATATATGCAAGAAAAAGCACATTTTTGTGCTTTCCCCAGTTGATAACTTTGGCGTTTTTTCTTGATGGTTCGTTCTCGCGGGCGGGCGAACTCGAAAAGAGCGAGACGCGAGGACAACCTTGCCCGGTTGCCAAGAACGGGCAGCTCCGGCGCCAAGTGGGCATCCGCCTATGTCCGAGCCCGAGAAAGACAAAAAGAACAAATAAAAGGCGGTAAAATGCATGTAAAATGGCAAAAAAGTGCAAAAAAATTTTGTCAATTCAAAAAAAAGCAGTAATTTTGCAGCCCATTTTGTGTAAAACCGCTCTGTGACAGAGCATAAAATAATAAAATATAAGACAATGAAACGTACATTTCAACCTTCACAACGCAAGCGTCGTAACAAACACGGCTTCTTGGAGAGAATGACTACCGCTAACGGTCGTCGCGTATTGGCTGCACGTCGCGCAAAAGGTCGCAAGAAACTGACTGTAGCTGACGAAGGACGCCACAAATTTTAATGGAGTCAACTAGACAACACAAGATCGCTCGTCTGATTCAAAAGGACATGAGCGACATCCTTTTGCGATACGCGCGCACACTGCAAGGAACATTGATTTCCGTAAGTGAAGTGCGCGTGTCGCCTGATTTGTCTATCGCCCACATCTACCTCTCTATCTTCCCGCAAGACAAGGTACAGGAAACGATGTCGCTGATAGGCGAAAACACGCACCGCTTTCGCGGTGAACTCGGCACATTGGAGCGCCATCAATTGCGTATAATCCCCGAAATAGTCTTCCATTTGGACGAGACCATCGATCGGATGGAACGCATTGATGAACTGCTTCATGGCTAATCTCGAATCCCATATTGCTTGGAGGTACCTTTTCTCTAAGAAAGGACATAACGCCATTAATATCGTTTCCGGTATTAGTGCGGTTGCTGTTGGTGTTGTTACCGCAGCGATGATATGTGTTCTAAGCGTCATGAACGGATTTGGTTCGCTGGTGGAGCACATGTTCTCCGAGTTCGATCCCGTTTTATTGGTCGTTCCTGCAGAAGGCCAAATTTTGCGCACCGATGCCGAACCTGTTGTTTCCTTGTACGCGCGCGAAGATATCGAGGCTATCTCGATGCAACTGGAACAAACGGCGCTCATCCGATATAAAGACCATCAATTGCCTGCACGCGTGATGGGTGTCGATGACCTTTTTACCCGTACTGCGAATATTGATTCTATCATCACAGATGGCTTTTATTCCGTCTGGGATGGAGCCTTTGATCGCGCGGTTCTCGGTCGCGGACTTGCGGCGCAAATCGGTATCAATGCGCATTTCACCGGTGCGCTTCATCTGTATGCGCCCGAGCGCACGGGGAAAATCAACATGCTGCGTCCGGACAAATCGTTACGACACGAGCATGCTTTTATTGCCGGTACGTTCGCAGTAAACCAATTAGAATATGATGACCAGCTGATGCTCGTTTCTCTTTCGCTGGCACAACGGCTCTTTGCTTACGACGAACACATAGCTACCGCGCTGCGAATACAGCCCGGAAAAGGAGTGAAGATCTCTAATCTCAAATCTCAACTCATTACCTTGCTTGGTCCCGAGTATCGCGTCCTGGATCGTTATGAACAGCAACAGGATTTCTTCCGTATCTTGCGCATTGAGAAATTAATGACTATCTTGCTGCTCGTATTCATCTTGATTATTGCCAGTTTCAATATCATCGGTTCCTTATCAATGCTTATTATTGATAAAAGCGAAGATATCCGTATTCTCTCGCATATGGGAGCGAATGAAGAAACTATTCGGCGGATTTTCCTGTTGGAAGGATGGTTTATATCTTCTTTAGGCACGCTTTGCGGCTTGGTTCTCGGCGTACTCTTATGTCTTGGCCAGCAGCATTTCGGATGGCTCACTCTGGGGAACGGAGCTGAATATGTTATCTCTGCTTACCCTGTACAAGTACAGATAGTGGATGTTTTGATGGTAGCTGTAATCGTCCTGACGCTTGGTTTTGCTGCAGCATACTACCCCACCCGAAGAATGCAAATCAAATGATAAAAAGAATATACATATGGCTTTCGGCACTTGTTTGCCTTGTAGCTTGCCGACCTGTCAATCCCTCCTCGTATCGCGGAATGCCTAAGGAATACAAAACGGCATATCAGCAAATATACGGTCACTGCTACGACTCTTTGCCTGATCTGGCTGTTGTCTCGCTGGATTTATATTCAGAAGGACTCGAACTCAATAAAGACAAGCGTATCATCGGCACAGGGTATAATCTTTTTCTCTCCGATATTTTTGTGCCGGACTCTTTGTTGGAAGAGGGGGAATATGCTTCTTTCCCAAGTGACTCTCTACCCAAAAGTTTCACGTTTCTGAGAGGACGCGACTACGAGGGCACGCCGCACGGGATGTATATCCTGAATATAGAAAATGATAAAGTAATTCATATTCAGGTATTGGACTCCGGCCGGTTCGTCTATAGCAATGACAGTCTGCTCTTTACACTCTATTATCGCAATGTATACGGAGGGAAAGTCACCTATTCTTGTTCCTATACCGGACCTCTCATTCCATGGCTAAAACGGTAAAAAACAACGATCTCCTGCTGCGCGAGTATCATACGTATCTGCGTCTTGAACGCGGTTACTCGCCTAACACCATCGAGGGCTACGAGATGGATCTGGATAAGTTACGCACCTACTGCGAGGAAAAGAACGTTGATTTCGTCAAGATGGATTTCGACCAATTGCAGGAATTCATCTTTGAGCAATTCAAGACGGTCAAATCCGAAGCTACCCAAGCGCGTGTTCTCTCTGGCTTGCATTCTTGGTTCCGTTTCTTGCTCTATAAAGATTATATTGAGCAAGATCCGTCGGAGCTACTGGAAGGACCTAAAAAATCCAAACACCTGCCTACTGTTCTCACGCTGGACGAAGTGAATGCGATGATGGCAGCCATTGACCTGAGCAGCAATGAAGGACACCGAAATCGTGCTATGATGGAGATGTTGTACGGTAGCGGGTTGCGCGTGAGCGAGTTAGTGAACCTGCAACTGAGTAAAATATATCTCGACGAACATTATATGCTGATTGAAGGCAAGGGCTCCAAGCAACGGCTCGTACCTATCTCGCCCGTAGCTGAAGAATGGTTCGGTTATTGGATGCAGGAGCGATCAATATGGCCAGTCAAGCCCGAAGCGAAAGATATCGCTTTCGTTAACCGATACGGTCGTCCGCTCACGCGAGCGATGGTCTTTACCATCGTACGCAATTTATGCGCGGAAGCCGGCATTACCAAAACGGTCAGTCCGCACACCCTGCGTCACTCGTTCGCCACCCACCTGTTACAGAACGGCGCTGATTTGCGTGTCATTCAGCAACTCCTTGGCCATGAAGATCTGGCTACAACGGAGATCTATACGCATCTGGATGTACAGGATTTGCGTGAAGCGATCCTACAATGTCATCCCGCGAATAAAGTGTAAAGTTTAGTGTTGGAAATTTCGTGTTTAGAGAACTTCGTATAGTCATCTTTGCACTTTGTGCTTTGTCACTTTGCCCCCTTCGTTGTTTGGCGACGGAGACGATTATTGTGGGTGAAATTGTCAATGAAACAACAGGCGAAGCTATTCCGAATGTCAATATCCATTTTCGAGGAACAAAGATAGGTACCACTTCGGACGAGAACGGTTCATATGCTTTACGTGTAGATATGACAGGCAAAGCGCAACTCGTTTTCTCCGCTGTCGGGTATTATACCCAGCGGTTTGAGATTGAACCCGGTACTATGGCAGGCCTGCAAGTAGCGATGCGAGAGAAAGTAGCTACGCTTACCGAAGTGGTAGTAGCGCCTAATGAGAACCCTGCGCTCGAACTGCTACGTCAGGTACGTACCCATCGTCAGGAAAACGACCGAACGCTTCATTCAGAAACATCCTTTACCGCACAGCGAGAGCAGACACTCTATGTATCACATATCAATAAGAAACATCTGCGCCGGGCATTATGGCGAAGTCTCCAGGCAGGATTTATCGCACAAGAGGATTCGACTTACATCCTGCCTCTCTACCGCGAGACGCAGTCTTTCCGGATGAGCGGTAATGAGATGATCCCTGCTAATGACCAGCAAACCGAAGCACTCATCCTATCCTCCACCGACTATTCTTCGCTGCTCGGAGGAGAAGGAAATCTGAATTTTTATGCGCCTTCCGTTCCGCTCATGGGCCATGCTTTTCTCTCACCACTCGCAGCTGGAGGAAACTTGTATTACCGCTATTATCTTGTTGGGGCAGACACGATTCATTTCCGTACACGAAATCCCTTCTATGCTACCTTTAATGGCGAGATGGTCATTGATACGGCTACTTTTGCACTTCGGTCTATCAAAGCCTATGTGCCGGCAGAAGTGGCTGTTAACTATGTCAACACACTGCATATCTCGCAGACACTTGCACAAGACAACACCATTGCAGAAGAACATATCTCTGCTCTGCTCGATTTTACTATCAAGACCGAAAAAGCAGGTACCGTTTTTCCTACACTGTTGTTAAACACCAGTTTTGTCACGAGTAACACGAGCGGTTCTCCCGCGAAACAGTCAGCGATTGATAATCATCTTACAATAAGCGAAACGAGCAGCTTGGCTACAGATAGTGCTTTTGCAGCGCTTGACTCGCTACCTATCATCCGTACCGCCAAATGGTTTGCTACTATCGCTACTACAGGCTATATCCCTACCGGAACGCCGGTGGACATCGGTCATATAGAAGAGATCCTGCAGGTCAATAACCATGAAGGAGTACATATCGGATTACCTTTCCGTACCAACGAAAAGATGTCGAAAGTTGTCAGCTTGGAGGCATCCGTAGGATATGGATTTAAGGACCGCAGTCCCAAAGGTATGGGACGTATCTCCGTTAACCTGCCTACCCCGCGGAGAAACATCTTGCAACTCGAATACAACGACCGTTATGTATGGTCCGAGGTGGATGATTTCGATCGTCTGCTACGAGAAAACTCGATGGGTTGGGGTAATTTCGATTTTACCGCCTATGCTTTCGAAGCGCTCAAACGGGACAGCCTGTGTGTCAACACGGCACTTCGCCAACGGCAAATCCAGTTTCATTGGTTTGCAGACTGGACTCCTCACCTCGAGACGCACGCATATATTCGAGCCGGATGGCAGGATGGATACGCTTATCAGTCGCTCTCCGCTATTGCCCGTCTATCATGGGGAGAACGAGAATATGACGGCTATTTCATGAGACGATATGCCTATTCCTCCAAATACCCGGTACTCTATCTGGGGTTTGAAACCGGTCACTGGACAGACGGACTATATGCGCATCTGCGCCTCATGCTCATGCAACATGCCAATTTAGGTATGGGAGGCACCCTTTCATATGCCCTTCAGGCAGGCGCACTCTTCGGTAATGTACCGGCCACCTTGTTATGGCAGGCAGACGCGAACCAGGGCTATGCGTATGATCCATATCGTTTTACCTTCCTTCATGGCCAACAGATGCTGGCAGACAAATATGTCACCTTGCAAACCGAATGGAACGGGCATGGTATCCTCTTCAATCTCATTCCAGGCATCCGTTGGTTACATCTGCGCGAACTCGTCGAGGCCAAAATCGCCTACGGTTATCTAAGCAGTCAGACCCCTTCCGTCCAAGGAAAGACAGGAGTAGGCGCTCACCAACTATATGCCGAAGTAGGTGTAGGTATCGGCAATATCCTTCGCATATGCGATCTCTACTCTATCTGGTCGCTCTCTCCGGGAATTCAGTGGGGAATGCGTTTCCGAATCCATTTGGGCTTATAACGGCATAATTTTTGTAGTGTAAATTACAGCAAACAAACAACTAAATTTTAATATATTATGGCAGAAATGAAGAAATTGACACGCAGTGCTGACAAGAAGTTGGCAGGCGTTTGCGGCGGTATCGCCGAGTATTTCGAGATTGACCCGACTGTTATCCGAATCATTTACGCAGCACTGACTATTTTTAGTGCAGGATTCCCGGGATTATTGCTCTATCTGATTCTGATGTTGCTCATGCCGGAAGCTTCAAAGGCGAACAATGTAGAGGATGTAGAGTTCAAAGATGTAAAGAAAGAGGGCAAGTAAGTCCTCTTTTTTTCTTTTTTTCTTGCATAATTCAAAAAAAAGCAGTACCTTTGCAGCCGATTTGTAAAAATCATTTCGCGCAAGTAAAAAGCAAGCGCGCCGCGATGTTGGAATAGGTAGACAAGAAAGACTTAAAATCTTTTGCCCAGTGATGGGCGTGCCGGTTCGACCCCGGCTCGCGGTACCGAGCGGGGTATGACGAAGGTCATGTCCCGCTTTTTTATTTTGAAAGAGTTAGTATTCTCATATTTTGAAAATATAACAAACATGAAACGGATATCCTTATTTTGTATCGCCGTCAGTATGCTACTGACCAGTTGCTACTACCGCACGGACAGCCCTCGCGGGTCATGGGCCAAGGGTTGCGACATCAGTTGGTTAAGCGAGATGGAGAACGACTCCGTCCTATTTAGAGACGAGCACGGAGAAGCCAAAGAATGCATCTCACTCTTGCGTGAATACGGCATGAACGCCGTGCGGTTGCGCGTATGGGTGAACCATGCTACGGGATGGAGCAACAAAGAGGATATGCTCTCTCTCGCCGAGCGGGCAGCGAAGGCGCGGATGAGGCTGATGATCGATATCCATTATTCGGATTTCTTCGCCGATCCACAGCACCAGACGATCCCTGCGGCATGGCAGGATTACGACTATGAGACGCTATGCGAAGCGGTGCGTGAGCATACGCTCGACGTGCTGTATGCGCTCAAAGAGAAAGGGATCCAACCCGAGTGGGTTCAGATCGGTAACGAGACGCCGAACGGTATGCTTTGGCCTGTAGGTCAACTGATATACGAGGATAACAATGCCAACGGCTGCTGGGATCGCTACGCGGGATTTACCAGGGTTGGCTACGAAGCAGCTAAAGAGGCTTTCCCGGATATCAACGTGATCGTACATGTGGACAACGCCTATATGTACCGCGACTGGTTCTGGCGAGCGATGCAGGAGCACGGCGGCAAATGGGATATTATCGGCCTGAGTCATTACCCGATGATGGAGGCCTGGAGCGGTAAGACATGGCCGGAGATGAACGATCTGGCGGAGACGAACGTTCGGCAGTTGATTAATGAGTTTCATTGCCCGGTGATGATATGCGAAGTAGGCATGATGAATGGTGAAGGCATGATAGTGAACGGCGAATGGACCAAACAGGAGTATTCGGCTATTGAGGAATTATCCAATACCGTCATGACCGACTTCGTAGAACGGATGGAGAAGATAGACTCCTGCATGGGTATTTTCTACTGGGAGCCGGAGGTATACGGCGGATGGCGTCCGGCGGAATACATTCCTTTAGGATGGGGAGGCTACGATATGGGATCTTTTACCCCGGAAGGCCGCCCCAGCAAAGCGCTGAAGACATTACTTAGCAGCCAACAATAAATTTATATATCATACATCTAAAATCTGAAATCATAGTATGTATTATCTCATGATTTTTGCAGCGGTATTACCGGCCGTACTTTTAGGTCTTTATATCTGGCGTAAAGACCCGCATCCGGAGCCTTTCAAATGGGTCTGGCGCGCCTTTCTGGCCGGTGTATTAATTTGCCTTCCGGTAGCATTTCTGGAGCAGTTTATCCATGTTTTTCTTTTCGGAGAAGGCGAACCTACCACGCTGTTCGGTTCTACAACGATGGCGTTTTTTGTAGCGGCTGGACCGGAAGAAGGTGCTAAATTACTGGCTTTATGGATCTTCCTGAAACGCTGCCCGCAGTTCGATGAAGATTTTGACTGCATCGTATATGCCGTCTTCATCAGTTTGGGTTTTGCTACGGTAGAGAATATAGGATATGTGCTCATGAGCGGCGAGGACTGGATGTCCACAGCTATCATGCGTGCGCTGCTCTCCGTGCCCGGGCATTATGCATTTGCGATCATGATGGGTTTCTATTACGCGATGTACCGGTTCGTAGATCCTTCCCGCAAAAATGCCGCGAAGATTTTCCTTGTTCCTTTTGTGGCACACGGTACCTATGACGCTATCGCTTTGAGCGGCAGCGTGAACCCTGTTGCCGCCTCTGTATGTATGCTGGTGCTGATCTATTTCTGCATCAAATTACAACGCGCAGCGAGCCGCAAGGTACATGAGTTGATAAGTTCTAATCAACAGAATAGTGGCCAAAACGCCTGAACAAATAGCAGAGGAGAAACTGCGCGAGCGGTTGACGAAGAAATTTCATAAAGCCTGCGCAGACTATGGATTGATCGCAGACGGCGACCATATCCTGATTGGCTTGAGCGGAGGAAAAGACAGTTTGCTGCTGACCGAGTTGCTCGGGCGGCGCGCACGCATACACGTGCCTTCTTT
This sequence comes from Paludibacteraceae bacterium, assembly GCA_017649845.1. Lineage (GTDB taxonomy): Bacteria > Bacteroidota > Bacteroidia > Bacteroidales > Paludibacteraceae > Colicola. The sequence continues at coordinate 6,968 of JAGCFY010000027.1, read as the reverse complement.
TAAGGTAAGTGCGTTACATGTGCGCGTGAAAGAGCGGGATTACCATACGGATCTGTCATACCTGGAGGCATTCTGCCGGGAAGCGGGTGTGCCGCTGATCGTGAAAGATGTTAGCATACCCTCCGTCCCTCCTATCAGAGAGGGAAGAACAGCGCGAGAGATCGATAACCCTTGTTTTCTCTGCTCCTGGTACAGGCGCAAGACCTTATTCAACGTAGCGCAGGAGATAGGATGCAACAAAATCGCCTTCGGTCATCACCGGGACGACGTAGCGGAGACCTTACTGATGAACCTGTTTTTCCAAGGCGCTTTTGCTACCATGCCGCCTATCCTGCAGATGGACAAGATGCCGATCCAACTCATCCGACCGCTATGCCTGATCAACGAAGCGGATATCATCGAATACGCTCGGATGCGGGGGTACCGTAAACAAGAAAAACTATGCCCCTTCGAGCATGTCAGTTCGCGAGAGAAAGTAAAACAACTGCTGATACAGATCAAGGCCATGAACCCCGAAGCGATAGATTCGCTTTTCGGCGCCATGACGAATATCAAAACCGAATATTTACCTAAGAAATGAACGCTTTATACACTATTCTTTTGTTATTAGCGTCGAATGTATTTATGACGCTTGCGTGGTACGGCCACCTCAAACTACAGCAAACGGGGCTCATCACGAATGCAACGCCGCTGATTTTCGTTATTCTCCTATCCTGGGGAATTGCTTTCTTTGAATACTGCCTGCAGGTGCCGGCTAACCGTATGGGGTTTGAAGGCAACGGCGGCACGTTCTCTTTGATGCAGCTAAAAGTTATTCAGGAGGTGCTCACGCTGGTTGTTTTTGTGGTTTTCTCCGCGATTGCATTTCATATGCCGCTGCGGTGGAACCATTTCATAGCGTGTCTGTTCCTGATCGCAGCCGTCTATTTCGTGTTTGCGTTTAAGTAAGACCTATCCGTTTTCAGCTATCAGTTTCTCTACCAGAGGCGGAACTCCCTCCGTCGCTTTTTTGCGTATATGCGTGATACGATCCGCCCACATGCCGAACTCCGGCTGGCCGGGATCGACGAAATAGATCGGACAGTTTTTCGGTGCATAGTGGATGAGTGAAGCCGCCGGATACACATTGAGGCTCGTACCTACCACCACCATGATATCCGCCTCGGAAGCAATGCGGCAGGCTTCATCGAAATACGGCACTCCTTCGCCGAAGAAGACGATATACGGCCGTAGCAGCGAACCGTCCGGATGGCGATCTCCGTAATGCTGTTCCCAGCCTTTCAGAGGCACTGTGGCAGTCTCATTATTCTCCGATCTCAGTTTGGTGATCTCGCCATGCAGATGGACCACCTCCGTTGCGCCTGCACGCTCGTGCAGGTCGTCTATATTCTGCGTAATAATCCGGGTCCAGGGGATAGATTGCTGTAACTTGGCTATCGCCACATGCGCAGCGTTAGGCTGCGCCGCCAGCGTATCTTTCCGCCGCGCATTATAGAAATCCACGCACAATTGCGGATTGCGGAGCCATGCCTCATGGGTGCAGACATCTTCAATACGATAATGTTCCCATAAGCCATCTGAGTCACGGAACGTACCCAGACCACTCTCGGCGCTCACACCTGCGCCGGTGAAAACAACGATTTTCTTACTCATAGCGGTATATTTTATATTCTTCGTATAGCTACCAGGTGATGCGAATAGTCGCCTTTCTCGGCATTAAAAATACCGGTCTCATCGAGTTTCTCCACTTTCACGCGCCCCGAGCAATGAATCACTCGCTCGCCATCAATAGCGATGCCGACATGCGAGATCTTACCGTCCTCATGATCAAAGAAAACCAGGTCGCCGGCATGCACCTTATTCAATGATTTTATTTCCCGTCCCTGCGTCACTTGTTCCGAAGCATTGCGAAGGAGGGATTTACCGAAGAGCGACATGATCACCTGCGTGAATCCCGAGCAGTCCATACCCATGGCATTCTTGCCGCCCCATAGATAAGGGATATTCAGGAAAAACCGCACGGTCTGCAGGAGGTTCTGTTCGTTCAGCGCCACCGGCTCCGTGATGACCATGGAGGGATCGATACGAAAGCCGACACCGAGCACCTCGAATCGTCCGTCCCGGTAGTTCGTCAGGCGAGTGCCGGCCGTTAAGGGTATCGTCTGACCGTTGTTCTCACTGACGGCATAGGCCATCGGCATAACTACCGCAGAAGCGGAAGAATAAGCGGTCTTGTAAGGCGTATATTCCTTCTCCGACATCGGTGTACACATCTTCGCGTCGATCCATCCTTCCTGTCCGTCGAGATGCAGTCTGACGCGGGTCCAGCGGGGTTGTTGCTCAAGGATATCGAAGGTCTCACCGAAAAGGATCTGGGTATTCTGCTCAGCCTTTTCGCTCGCCTCCGCCCGAACCGGTATTACACTATATAACGAGATGCCTACCATACTTCCTGCGGGTGGTCCTTATCGGTTCGCGGGTAGTCTATCGAGAAATGCAGTCCCCTGCTCTCCTTGCGCTCGATAGCCTGACGGGTGATGAGATAACCCACATTGATCATATTACGCAGTTCGCAAATCTCCTTGTCTGCCTTGACACGCTTGAAAAGATCCTCGGTCTCTTCATACAGGAGGTCGAGTCGCTCCCAGGCTCGTCTGAGACGCAGATCCGACCGCACGATACCGACATAGGTGGACATGATTTGACCTACCTCCTTGACATCCTGCGCAATGAGGACACGTTCCTCGTTCGAAAGCGTACCTTCGTCATTCCAGGCCGGTATTTTCTCGTTGAAATCATAACTATCGATCACCGAGAGGCTGTGTCTGGCAGCTGCGTCGGCATAGACCACCGCTTCGATAAGCGAATTGGATGCCAGACGGTTGCCACCGTGAAGACCGGTACACGAACACTCGCCTACGGCGTAGAGCCGATGGATAGACGACTGGCCGTCCAGATCCACCTTGATACCGCCGCACATATAATGTGCACAAGGAGCGACAGGGATATATTCCTTGGTAATATCAATACCTATCGAGAGGCATTTGGCGTAGATATTGGGGAAATGATGTTTGGTCTCCTCCGGATCCTTATGCGTCACATCGAGGCAGACATGGTCGATAGCATGGATCTTCATCTCATTATCTATCGCACGAGCCACTATATCCCGCGGCGCAAGAGACAAACGCGGGTCGTATTTCTGCATAAACTCTTCGCCGTTCGGGAGCCTCAATATACCGCCGTAGCCGCGCATGGCTTCGGTGATGAGATAAGCCGGATGCGTCTCTGCGGGGTTGTAAAGAGAGGTAGGATGGAACTGGACGAACTCCATATCTTTGACCATTCCTTTGGCGCGATAGACCATGGCTATACCGTCACCCGTCGCTATCTCAGGGTTGGTCGTCGTCGCGTAAACTGCACCTGTGCCGCCGGTGGCCATCAGGGTAATACGACTGAGATAAGTGTCTATCTTCTGCGTCTCGGGATTGAGAATATACGCGCCGTAGCACTCGATATCCGGTGTGCGGCGGGTGACGCGGACACCTAAATGGTGTTGCGTGATGATCTCCACCGCAAAATGGTGCTCCAGCACCTCGATATAAGGGTTAGAACGCACGGCCGCGATGAGTCCCCGCTGGATCTCAAAACCGGTGTCGTCGGCATGGTGAAGGATACGGAACTCAGAGTGACCGCCTTCCCGGTGCAGGTCGAACGAACCGTCCTCTTTCTTATCGAAATTGACACCCCAGTTCACTAGCTCCTCTATGCCTTTGGGGGCATTGCGCACTACTTGTTCCACAGCCGCAGGGTCACTGAGCCAGTCTCCCGCCACCATGGTGTCATGGATATGTTTCTCGAAATCATCCACCAGAAGGTTCGTCACCGATGCGATACCTCCTTGAGCCTTGGCGGTGTTGGCTTCCTCGATGGTGGTCTTGCAGCACAAGGCAATCCGGTAACGACCGGTCCGCGCCACTTTGAGCGCAAAACTCATGCCGGCTACGCCGCCACCGATAATTAAAAAATCGTACTTGCGAGTCATTTTAGAGAGTCACGCCGTTTTTGAAAATTGCTATCTCGTGGTAACCGTTCTTCTCGTTGTTGGTCTTTGCGCCGTTGGCCACCTCGATCACAAACTCCGCAAAGCGTTTCGCTACCTGCTCCATCGGTTCGCCTTCTGCGATGACTCCGGCATTGAAATCAATCCAATTCGGTTTGTTATGATAGAGATTCGAGTTCGTCGAGATCTTCATCGTCGGTACATAGGTACCGAATGGCGTGCCGCGACCGGTGGTAAAGAGCACCATATGGCATCCGCAGGAAGCAAGCGCCGTCGAAGCCACAAGGTCGTTACCCGGGGCGGAGAGAAGGTTCAAACCTTTCACTTGCAACCGTTCGCCGTAAGGCATCACGCCGCGCACAAGGGAAGCACCGCATTTCTGGGTGCAGCCCAGCGCTTTATCCTCGAGCGTAGATATACCGCCGGCTTTGTTGCCCGGGCTCGGGTTCTCGCCTACGGGTTCACCGTGGCTCAGGAAATAATCCTTAAAATCATTGATGAGCGAGACGGTCTGGTCAAACAGCTCCTTGTTCGCACAGCGGTCCATCAGGATCGTTTCGGCACCGAACATCTCCGGCACCTCGGTCAGAACGGTCGTACCGCCTTGCGCCACCAGCCAGTCGCTCAGGCAACCAAGCAGAGGATTCGCCGTAATACCGCTGAAACCGTCACTACCGCCGCATTTGAGTCCTACCCGCAGCTCCGACAAAGGCACTGACACGCGTTTGTCATGTTGCGTCTTGGTGTATAACTCACGCAAGATAGGCATGCAGTACTCCACCTCGTCGCCCTGGATCTTCTGGGTCGTCACGAACTTAACGCGATCCTCGTCGATCTCGCCGCAGAACTCCTTGAATACATCCGGCTGGTTGTTCTCGCATCCGAGAGACACTACCAGAATAGCACCTGCGTTAGGGTGATGGATCATGTCACGAAGGATCTTCTTCGTGTTCTCATGGTCGTCGCCTAACTGGGAACAACCGTAGTTATGCGGGAAAGCGAAGATATTATCCGCTCCGGTCTCCTGACGCAGACGTTCGGCACAGCGCTGGATGATACCGTTGACGCAGCCTACAGTAGGAATGATCCACACTTCGTTGCGGATACCTACCTGACCGTCCTTACGGCGGTAACCCATGAACGTACGGCCCTCGTCAGGGATATTCAGCACCACCTCTTTCGGGTGATACTCGTATTCGAGCAGCCCGGCAAGGTTGGTCTTGATATTGTTCTCATTCATCCAACTACCGGCTTTCTTGGCCTCTTTGGCGTGTCCGATCGGGAAGCCGTATTTGATGACGTTCTCACCCTCGGCCAGGTCTTTGATAGCTATCTTATGGCCGGCAGGCACATCTTCAAGCACGGTTATTTTTTTGCCGTCTACTTCAATAACGGCACCTGCCGACTGCGGTTGGATTGCTACCACCACATTGTCGGCAGGATTGATTTTGAGGATATTCGTCATTAGAGAATCGTTTTAACGGTTTCGAGCATTCCTTTTGCCTCGATCTCGTCCAGGAACTTAACCACCATGTCGGTCAGACCCGGGATCTTATTGAGGTCCTCTTTGCTCTCTTTCCAGATGATATCGGTAGCGCCGAGCACACCTTCTGCCACTTTGCGGTGGTCGCCGGTAGCCCAGAGTTGTTTCAAGAGATCCATGATCTCCTGTGCGTCGTTCGGCTCGATAGGAGCACCGTCTGCACGTACACCGCCTTTGTAATAAGTGATAATAGCTGCCAGACCGAGCACGAGGCCCTTCGGCAGTTCGCCCTTGCGCTCCAGATAAACTTTCAAGCCCGGCAGATCGCGGGTCTCGAATTTCGGGAAGGAGTTCAGCATGATGCTGGTCACTGCGTGGTCCACATACGGGTTGTTGAAACGCTCCAGTACGCTCTCGCCGTAAGCCTTCAGTTCCTCCTTCGGCAGGTTCAGCGTCTCCAGCAACTCATCGAACATCACTTTATGGATGTATTTGCCAAGGATCTCGTGATTGCAAGCGTCGCGAACGATGTTGACGCCGGAGAGGTAGGTTACAGGGCTCAGCACGGTGTGCGGGCCGTTGAGGAGAGTTACCTTACGCTCGTGGTACGGTTTCTCGCTCTCGGCAATCAGCACGTTCAGACCAGCTTTATTGGCAGGGAACTCAGCCTCCAGCTCAGCAATACTCATGTTCTCCGGTTTCTCGATCACCCAGAGGTGGAAGATCTCAGCCTGTACAACGAGGTTATCGTTATAGCCCACTTTCTCCTGGATAGCAGCGATATCTTTGCGCGGGAAACCCGGTACGATACGGTCCACCAGCGTTGCGCAGACATAGTTGTATTTCTCGAACCACTCCTTGAAACCCTTGTAGTCTGCTCCGAAATCATCTTTCCAGAGCTCGATATACTTACGGATGCAGTCCTTCAGATGATGACCGTTGAGGAAAATCAACTCACACGGCATGAAGATAAGTCCCTTCGTCGGGTCGCCGTTGAAGGTCTTGTAACGACGGAACAACAACTGAACCAACTTGCCCGGATAAGAAGAAGCCGGAGCGTCGGTAAACTTACAGCTGTCATCAAAAGTGATACCTGCCTCCGTCGTGTTTGAAATCACAAAACGGATCTCCGGCTGCTCTGCCAATGCCATGTACGCCCAGTTCTGGGTGTACGGATTGAGAGCACGGCTGATGACATCGATACGCTCCAGCGAGTTAACCGCCTTGCCGTCCAGACGTCCTTGCAGGTTAACGTGATACAGGCAGTCCTGACCGTTGAGCCACTCTACCATACCTTTGTCGATCGGCTGAACGACTGCCACCGAACCGTTGAAGTTGGTCTTTGCGTTCATGTTCCATACAATCCAGTCCACGAAAGCGCGGAGGAAATTACCCTCACCAAACTGAATGATCTTCTCGGGAGCT
>JAGCFY010000200.1 GCA_017649845.1 Paludibacteraceae bacterium | reverse complement strand
CCGTCACTTCCTGACCGAGGTAATCCTCTGCGGTCTTTTTCATCTTCTGAAGGATGATAGCCGAGATCTCCTGCGGCGTATAGAGACGTCCGTCGATATCCACACGCGGGGTGTTGTTGTCACCCTTAGTTACTTTATAAGGAACACGCGCGATCTCCGACTGCAGACGATCGTAGGTCTCACCCATGAAACGCTTGATAGAATAAATAGTTTTGGTCGGGTTGGTAATAGCTTGACGTTTAGCAGGGTCACCCACTTTGCGCTCGCCACCCTCAACAAATCCGACAACAGAAGGAGTAGTACGTTTGCCTTCCGCATTTGCGATCACGATAGGTTCGTTACCCTCCATAACGGCTACACACGAGTTTGTGGTACCGAGGTCAATTCCAATAATCTTGCTCATAATATAAAATTTTTAAATGTTTTACAATTTTTAGGACCGCGTCTTGCGGGCTGTAAGACCGTTCGCGGAGCTCACTAAAGGAGTAAAGACCGCTCACGTCGTTCGCTACAAGACGAGTCACCAGAAGAGTGACAAAGTTTGTGCCAAAGGGGAAATGGGGATTTTTCGGTGGATTTTGGCAGAAAACGGCTGACAAAATGGCAGAAAATGCACTTTTTTGCGATTTTTTTGCACGAAAACTTGCGTATATCAAAAATATGTAGTACTTTTGCAGCCGATTTCGCCCGAGGAGCTGTTTTATGCCTCTTCCGGCGGAGGCCAGTTTCCCCGATTAACGGGGACACTTCCGGGTGCTATCGTCTAGTGGCCTAGGACAACGGCCTCTCACGCCGTAAACCCCGGTTCGAGTCCGGGTAGCACTACTAAAAAAGCCTGCAGTTCGCAGGTTTTTTTGTGCTTCCAACGGCTCTAACTCGGGGGAAAGAAAAAAAATATAGTAACTTCGGACGCCGCCTTGACTTCGTCAATTCCCCCGAAATTACGTTCGCATTTTGATGCGAACTGCAAGTAATTTCCCCTAAAAAAATTAAAAACTAAACTCTTTAATGTTTTTTTGTAAAAATTTCTTGCATATTCGAAAAATTTGTAGTAACTTTGTGCCCGATTTTGTAAATGAGAGAACATGAAGGTTCGAAACTGTATAATCGTACTGCTAGGATTGCTACTCCTGACGCCTGTATCTATGCGGGCTAAAGATAATACCCCTGATATCGCTTGGAGTTCAAGAGCCAATTCCCGCACCGGTCTATACACCACCCGCAATTTCTTTGTATCGCAAGGCGTGAGCATTGGCTTTGGCGCCATGTATTACTTTGGCGATGTAGATAACGAGGGTGTTGCTTTCACCGGCGGATTTAACAAGGAGAACGTGAGTTACGGCGGCGGTCTGGCATTCGGATACAATCTGCCTGCCGGCAACAGCTGCAACCTTCATTTCGGTCTCATGGGCGGAACTCTGCGAGGAAACAACAAGGTTAAGTTTGACAACCTGCCTGAGCCGCGTGACGACTACCGTAAGTTCCAATCCATTATGATTCAGCCCGCCTTCGGCGTACAATACTATCCTTTCACCAATGCCGGATTCTATCTGTACGGCGGTGTAGCGGTTACAACCAGTATCATCACCAACTACGATTTCTATTACTACAAGAGTACTCCCGGCGGCAAAGAGCGTCGTGAGGTTCAGGGAAAGACATTCGGCATCCTGCCGATGATACAGTTAGGTATCGGTTACAACTGGCGTCTCTCGCGCTCATGGGTACTGGGTGTGGAGGTAATGGTACAAGAAGGTTTGGTGGATATGCAGTACATGAACCTCGATGCATGGCCTCTGGATCCGAAACAGAACAGCGATGGCGTAGCATTAGGTAGCGCGTTCGGCACATGGATAGACAAAGACGGCAACAAGCATATCCACTGGAACGACGGATGGTTCCAAGTAGGAATCAACATCACCTACCAGTGGCGTAACTGCGAACATTGCCGCATCATCAACAACTACTCGAATATCAAGCGCAAACGCAAGAAATAAAAAAAATCGCCGGTTGGCGTTTTTTTTTGCTATTTAGCAGGTCCCCTTTCTTTATAAGTCACGGTACCTGTCTCGGCGCACTCGATCAGATTCTCAAAGATGGTTTCCAAGCGCCACTGGATAGCGTTTCTCCATGTCTTATCCGATATAAAAGCGGAGAGCACGCGTCCGAAAGTCAGGCTAAACTCATAATGCACCTTGGTCTGCGTAGGCGAGAGAGGTTCCATCCTGAGAATCAAATCCCCACCCTGGAGTATTGAACCGGAATAGGTAGCAGTCATATGCTCCGTAAGCGGATATTTGGCATTAGCCGGACGAGAGAGCACCCGTTTGGTACCCAGATGCTGATCTTTCCACCATCGTACGCCTAAGACATAGATATCAATCGCCACATCGCCGGTTTTCAGTTTGGGGTCATAAATGCGATCTTTATAGCGCAGTTGGATAGCATCCCTACTCTCTTTGGAGGATGATTCCGCCACTTCGGCTTCTCCTGTACCGATATAGGCCCAGTCAAAAAGCGAATCGGGACAAGCCTGGAACTGATAGCAGAAACGCTCAGCAACCTTGAGCATTTCGCTCAGAGGCGCGTTGCAAACAGTGTCTTTCAGCACTTCGCGTCTCTGAGGTCGGCCGAAAGAAGAAATGCTGAGGAGGATGATGCAACAGAAACAGAAGGTTCGTCTCATATCTCGTAATCCAAGCAAGTTCTTAACTCCGTATTAGGTCTCACCACTCCATCTGCGACAGCAACATGCGCCGGATGAACGGCATAGCCTTTGAGCGAATCAAAGGAATCCAAAGTAGAATCCAGCATGATATCCGCATTGCTGGTCTGGAGACGACCGTCTATCTGCACATGAATATCAATCAATCCGGGGATTTGACCTTTCAGTCCTTCCAGTCCTTTTTTGATAGCGAGTGCTTTCTCGCGTTTCTCCGTCTCGCTCAAATCCGAGCGCAGACGCCATAGAATAATATGTTTAACCATTGTAATTGGTAAATTGGTTACTATTTAATCGCAGTATAGACGGTAGCAATACCGAATGAGAGAGTGTCGAAATGCTCGGACACGAAACCGGCATCATGGAGATGATGGGCAAAGGCTTCGCCCCAACAGAAAGACTTGACACTCTTGTTCAAATAGGTATAAGCCGTCTTATCCTTACTAATTATACTACCCACGCGCGGGAGTATGCGCGTAAAATATATATCGTAACACGCGCGCACGAGAGGATTGGAAGGATAGGAGAACTCCAGTATGGTCACTTGTCCTCCGGGTTTGAGGACGCGGTACATCTCTTTGAGTCCGGCATCCAGGTCCGAGAAATTCCGGCAGCCGAAGGCACAGGTCACTCCATCAAACGATTCGTCCTCAAACGGCATCTCCTGCGCATTACCATACACAAACGAGACGCAGTCATCCAGATGCGCTTTCTCGCATTTCTCCTCCCCTATCTCCATCATCCGGTCGGACAAGTCCAGCCCTGTCACCCGCTCCGCCTTACCCGCCCGGAGCATCGTAATGGCCAGATCGGCAGTACCGATAGCCACATCCAGCACATGCGGCGCCGGACGCATCAAAGCCACCGTCTTTTTGCGCCAACGGCGGTCAATATTAAGCGAGAGCCCATGATTGAGCCCGTCGTAGGTAGCCGCAATGCGGTCAAACAATTGCCCTATGTGCTGTTTTTCTTCCAAATCAGCGACAAAATTACTGCTTTTTTTTGAAATATGCAAAAAAAGTTGTATCTTTGCAGACAAATCTGCCAAAATGGCATAATTTCGTGCCTTGGCACGAGATTTGACAATGATAAAACGGGCGCACGTAGCGCTTAGAAAAGCTACGAATATTTAAAACAAAATACATTATGAGCAAGATTCAACCATTAGCAGACCGCGTGCTAATCAAAGCAGCGGCTGCACCCGAGAAAACAGTAGGAGGCATCATCATCCCCGATGATCCGAAAGAGAAACCAATGCGCGGCGAGGTCATCGCTGTGGGCGAGGGAACGAAAGACGAGCCTATGATGCTTAAAGTAGGCGACCAGGTGCTCTTCGGCAAATGGTCCGGCACAGAATTCGAGCTCGACGGCGAGAAATTCCAAATCATGAAACAAAGTGAAATTTTAGCAATTATCAAATAATATGGCAAAAGATATTACCTATAATACGGAGGCGCGAGAGGCGCTGAAGCGTGGTGTTGACCAGTTGGCCAATGCCGTTAAAGTGACGCTTGGTCCGAAGGGCCGCAACGTAGTAATTGATTCCAAATACGGAGCTCCGCATATCACGAAAGACGGCGTAACCGTAGCGAAAGCGGTAGATCTGGTAGATCCGGCAGAGAACTTAGGTGCTCAGTTAGTGAAAGAAGTGGCATCAAAGACCGGCGATCAGGCAGGTGATGGAACGACCACCGCTACCGTTCTGGCTCAAGCTATTATCAATGTAGGCCTGAAGAACGTAACGGCCGGTGCAAACCCGCTGGATCTGAAACGCGGTATTGACAAAGCTGTAGCCGCTGTAGTGGCAGAGATCAAGAAGAACGCCGAGGTGGTAGGCAACGATTTCGACAAGATCGAGCAAGTAGCAACCGTGTCGGCCAATAACGACGCGGAGATCGGCAAGCTGATAGCCGACGCTATGCGCAAGGTAAGCAAAGACGGCGTGATCACTATCGGCGAAGCCAAGGGTATGGACACTACTATTGACGTAGTACAGGGTATGCAGTTTGACCGCGGCTATATCAGCCCTTATTTCGTAACCAACACCGAAGAGATGCTGGTAGAGATGGACAAACCGTATATCCTGATTTACGACAAGAAGATCAGCAATCTGAAGGAGTTACTACCTATCCTGGAGCCAGCAGTACAGAGCGGCAGACCGCTGTTGATTATCGCCGAGGACGTAGATAGCGAAGCTCTTACCGCATTGGTTGTCAACCGTTTGCGTGCTCAGCTGAAGATCTGCGCCGTGAAAGCTCCGGGCTTCGGCGACCGCAGAAAAGAAATGCTGGAGGATATCGCCATTCTGACCGGAGGTACCGTTATCAGCGAAGAGAAAGGTATCAAGTTAGAGAACGCTACGATTGAGATGCTGGGAAGTGCCGAGACCATCACGGTAAGCAAAGACTACACGACCATCGTGAACGGCGCGGGCAACAAAGAGGCTATCGACGCACGTGCCAACCAGATCAAAGCACAGATCGCAGCTACCAAATCGAGTTACGACAAAGAGAAGCTGCAGGAGCGTCTGGCTAAGTTAGCAGGCGGCGTAGCACAACTGAACGTAGGCGCAGCCAGCGAAGTAGAGATGAAAGAGAAGAAAGACCGCGTGGACGATGCATTGAGCGCGACGCGTGCAGCCGTAGAAGAAGGTATCGTACCGGGTGGCGGCGTGATGTATATCCGTGCTCAGGCTGCTTTGGAAGGTCTGAAAGGCGATAACGAAGATGAGCAAACCGGTATCGAGATTATTCGTCGCGCTATCGAGGAGCCGCTTCGTCAGATCGTAGCTAATGCCGGCAAGGAAGGTGCGGTAGTAGTAGATAAGGTACGCGGAGGCAAGGCTGATTTCGGTTATAACGCCCGATTGGATAAATTCGAGAACCTTTTCGAGGCAGGCGTTGTTGATCCGGCCAAGGTAGCTCGTGTAGCATTGGAGAACGCTGCATCCGTAGCAGGTATGTTCCTGACGACCGAATGCGTGATCGTTGACCATCCTGAAGAGCATCCGGCTCCGGCTATGCCGGCAGGAGGCATGGGCGGCATGATGTGACGCGTTCGGCAAATGGATCGCAAAAACCAAACCGCTCCGCTCATTGGTAGGTGCGACCATTGCCTCCGCTCTCCCCACCGGGTGCACTACGGTAGCACCCGTCGGGGGCCCCATAAAAAACGACACCCGAATGGATGCCGTTTTTTCGTTTTAGTTCACATTATTAATACCTAAGAGTAGCCTCTATCTGCGCAATATTCTGGCGCAGGGCAGGATCAAACTCCAACTGGTTCTTGATAATAGCCACCGAATGCAGCATCGTGGCATGTGTACGGCGTCCCATTTTAAACCCGATCTCTGTAAGCGAGCTCTTGGTCAGTTCCTTACACAGATATGCGGCTACATGGCGTACCTGGGTGATTTCTCGAGATCTATTGGACGAGAGGATTGCTTTCTCCGGCATGCCATAATGCTCTGCTACAGCGCCGACCACATCACCTACCGTAATCGTACGCGGCTGTATGGCTACGATATGGCTCACCACCTGCTCCGCCAGTTTGATATCAATCTCCTGGTCCGTAAGGGTTGAATGCGCCAAGAGAGATGCCAGAATACCCTCCAAATCACGCACGGAATTACGAACATTCTGCGCAATAAAATCCACTACATCTTCCCCGAGTGTGATCCCATCACGGCGCATCTTGGAGAGCAGGATATTTTTTCTCAAGAGATAATCCGGCTGTTTGATTTCCGCCGAAAGTCCCCATTTGAAGCGTGTAAGGAGTCGATCCTGTATATCCTTGAGTTCAACCGGCGGGCGATCACAAGTGAGAATCAACTGCTTGCGCGATTGCTGGAGATAATCGAAGATATGGAAGAAAGTATCCTGCGTACCTCTCAGCCCTGCAAAATACTGGATATCATCCACTATCAGCACGTCTATTGACTGGTAGAAATTAAGGAAATCCGGTATTCTGTTGTTCTTGGTAGCGTCCTGATATTGCAGTTTGAATGTATTCGCGCTCACGTAAATAACGCGTGCATGCGGATCATTCGTTCGTATCTGGTTTCCGATAGCATTCGCCAGGTGGGTTTTTCCCACTCCGCTTCCTCCGTACACAAAGAGCGGGTTAAAAGCGGTATATCCGGGTTGCTTGGCAATTGCCAATCCGGCAGTACGTGCCAGTTTATTCGGCTCTCCGGCGACAAATGAATCGAATGTATAGAGATCGTTGAGCTGTGCATCGAAATTCTCATCCTTGGGCTGCCTATTAATGAATGCTGCCGCCGATTGCTGCGAACCTCCGGAAGGCAGGACCGTTCCGGCTCCGGAAGTAGAATCAATCAGCACCCTATACTCCAGACGCGTTCCCTGACCGAAGACACGAATGATTGCCGCAGAGAGCAAAGGAATATAGTTTTGCTCAATATATTCAGCTACGAACTGCGATTTCACCTGCAGAACGAGCACCCCTTCAGCAAACTGCAACGGCACAATGGGCGCGAACCAAGTCCGGTAAGCGCTGCTGGTCAAATTGTCGGCCAAGATGGTCTGACATTGAGCCCATTGTTGTTGAATTGTTTGCATTTCTATATTATATATTTTATATTAAGGTGTCATTCCGTGCAGGGGCTAAAAAAACACCCTGGATTATTGCCTGGGTGACGCGCCTCGGTACGAAATCGGGTGCAAAGGTACTGCTTTTTTTTGACATATGCAAATTTTGCCCAAAACGCCAAAAATGCGTATGCAGTTAACTGACGGATTTTCAATTAGTTAAGGTTCAACATTGAAAAATACGGCGATTAGCAAAAATTGACTTTTTGTAAATTGTTGATTTTAAGTCAATTCCGCAAAAATGTTCCACAAGAGCACTCTTGTTAACAACTTTTGCAATTCGCTGATTATCAGCAAAATATAAAAATGTTAATTTTTTTTCAATTTAGAAAATGTTCAAATAAGAAAATGGCCTTTTAAATACTTTTTTGAACAAATTATTTATCTTTTTTCCCGAACACAGAGAAATGAACATAACGCTTCGGATGCGCTTTGAGATCGACAAGCAGCGAGTCCGCCGAAACGACGGTTGCATCCAAATGATTATAGAGCGATTTATTATAGATCAGTTGTCCGAGTGTACCGTCTTGCGAGCGTACATCCGTGATGAGTCCGTTGACATTGTCAACGGCATTGTCAACTCGTGCAACGGTAGCTTTGAGGTCCGCCGATTTGATATCCGCCACAACGGTATTGAGGTTAGCTACCGCTGTATCGGCATTATTGACGATGCGCGGTACCTGAGTATTCATCATATGCTTGAGGTCGGAGGATACTAATGACAGATCTCCGGAGATACGATCGACGT
>JAGCFY010000199.1 GCA_017649845.1 Paludibacteraceae bacterium | reverse complement strand
TCCTCGATGTGCCGTTAGACTCGCTCGCTATTCGTGAATGGAGTGAATATAAATAATCTGATTACTGAATACTTTAATCATATGAAAGCTTTAACTTCGACCAATTTTTCTTTCCCCGGTCAAACCAGTGTCTATCATGGCAAAGTACGTGACGTCTATTTCATTGGAGACGACTTGCTCTGTATGGTAGCTACCGATCGTATTTCTGCTTTTGATGTTATTCTGCCGGAAGGAATTCCTTACAAAGGGCAGATTCTCAACCAGATAGCAGCCAAGTTCCTCAATGCTACACGGGATATCGTCCCTAATTGGTTGCTTGCCACTCCTGATCCGATGGTCTCGGTAGGTTATCGTTGTGAAGGCTATCCGGTTGAAATGATTGTACGCGGTTATCTCTGCGGCTCCGCTTGGCGTGCATACAAAGCAGGCGCACGCGAGATATGCGGCGTCAAACTGCCGGAAGGAATGCGTGAGAACGAGAAATTCCCGACACCTATCATTACTCCTACTACTAAAGCGGAAATCGGTACGCATGACGAAGATATCTCCCGAGAAGAGATTCTTGCACGTGGTTTGGTACCCGAGAAAGAGTATCAACTGATGGAGCAATATGCCTTGGCGCTTTTTGCCCGCGGACAGGAGATTGCTCAGAAACACGGTCTGATTCTCGTGGATACCAAGTATGAGTTCGGTTCGTATAAAGGTCAGGTAATGCTGATGGACGAAGTACACACGCCGGATTCCAGCCGTTATTTCTATGCCGAAGGCTATGCAGAGCGTTTTGCAGCAGGCGAACCGCAGCGTCAGTTATCCAAGGAGTTTGTCCGCGAATGGCTGATGGAAAATGGTTTCCAAGGTAAGGCAGGACAACAAGTGCCTGAAATGACGCCAGCTATCGTTCAATCTATCACAGATCGCTATGTGGAGTTGTACGAAGGAATTACGGGCGATGCGTTTGAGAAAGAAGAAACCTGCGATCTGGCAAGCCGCATTGAGAATCATATCAAGGAATATCTGAAGAAATAAATTCTATTATAATAAGTCTGTTTATTTAAGGAACGCGTTATGGCCGGATTTTTTGGATCTATAAGCAAAACCCCATGTGCGGCGGATGTTTTCTATGGTACTGATTATCATTCGCATTTAGGCACACGCCGCGGCGGAATGGCTACGTACGATGAGGAAACGGGACATTTCAACCGTGTGATACACTCTATCTCGCAGGCTTCGTTCCGAACCAAGATGGAGGAAGAGTTGCCGAAATTCATCGGCAATGCCGGTATGGGTATTATCTCGGATACGGATGCTCAACCGCTCCTGTTCAATTCCCATCTCGGTCGCTTTGCTCTTTCTACGGTAGGTAAGATCGCTAATCTGGACGAATTGGCGAAGGAAGCTCTTGATTGCAATATGCATCTTTCGGAGTTCTCGTCCGGGAAAGTCAATCCTACGGAGTTAGTGGGGCTGATGATTATTCAGAAACCTACGCTCGAAGAAGGCATTCGGTATGCACAGGAGAAAATCAAGGGTTCGCTCTCTTTGATGCTTCTTACGGAGAATGGTATTGTCTGTGCACGCGATTTATGGGGACGTACGCCGGTTATCCTTGGGCAAAAGGAAGGAGCCTTCTGTGCGGCAAGCGAACCTTCTTCGTTCTATAATCTTGGCTATGCCAAACTGCGTGACCTCGGTCCGGGGGAAATTGTTCGTCTGTATGCGGATCGGGTGGAGTTGTTAGTTCCGCCCATGCCGGATCATATGCAAATCTGTTCGTTCTTATGGGTTTATTATGGTTTCCCGACCTCTTCTTTTGAAGGCCGTAATGTGGAAGATGTACGGAATTACATCGGGTTTGCCATGGGCAAGGAGGATGATACGCATGTAGATTGTTGTTGCGGCGTGCCGGATTCGGGTATTGGCATGGCCATCGGTTATTCGGAGGGACATAATGTGCCGTACCGCCGCGCGATTTCCAAATATACGCCTACTTGGTCTCGCTCTTTTATGCCTACGAACCAAAATATGCGATCCTTGGTGGCGAAGATGAAACTGATCCAAAACAACGCCATTCTGCGCAACCGTCGGGTGTTGCTGTGCGATGATTCTATCGTGCGCGGTACGCAGTTGCGGGATAACACGCGTTGTTTGCTGGACGGCGGCGCCAAGGAGATCCATATGCGTGTGGCTTGTCCGCCGCTTTTGTACGGATGTCCGTTTATCAATTTCTCGGAGTCCAAGTCGGTCATGGAACTGATCACCCGCCGTGTGATAGCTGAACTGGAAGGACCGGAAGCCGCTGCAAACGAAGAACGCGTACGCGCATATACGGTTACTGACTCGCCGGAATATAAACGGATGGTGGAGTGTATAGCTGAGAAATTCGGCCTGCAGTCGCTGCGTTTTACCAAACTGGAGACCCTTATTCGTGCCATCGGTCTTCCCCGCAGCCATGTCTGTACCCATTGCTTCGACGGATCCTCCGCGCACACATTGTGAATTGTGAATTTTGAATTTTGAATTATATATGCAAGTATCTAATCGTATTTTAAAGATAGAAGCCTCGCAGAGTCTGGTCATGGCGGCTCGCGCGAAGGCTATGAAAGCAGCCGGAGTGGATGTAGTTAGTATGTCCTTGGGCGAACCGGATATGGACACGCCTAAACATGTACGTCTGGCGGCGCAAGATGCTGTGGATAATCATTGGTCGCATTATGGTCCGGTGGCGGGAATTCCGGCTTTGCGCGAGGCGGTAGCCAATTATCAAAACGGCGTGACAGGGAATGCTATTCCTTGGATAGCGGACAATGTATTGGTGTCTGCGGGAGCCAAAATGGCTATCTATAACGCCATTCAGACGGCTATCAACCCGGGCGATGAGGTGGTGATCCCGATGCCGAGTTGGGTGAGCTACAGCGAAATGGTCAAGCTGGCGGAAGGAGTGGTAGTGCCCGTAGAAACGAAGTTTGAGGATCGCTATTGCTTAACGCCGGAACAACTAAGAGCTGCGCTGACCAAGAAGACACGAATGGTCATCCTCTGTTCGCCTAATAACCCGACAGGAAGTGTCTATACCGCTTCTGAACTGGAGGCGCTGGTAGCTGTTTTGCGCGATTTTCCGGAGGTGTATATTTTAGCCGATGAGATTTATAACGAATTGATTTACAATCAATCACAGAAAGCCGGAGGCGATAGTCCTATCTCGCTTTCCTATTTCTCGGATCTGGCGGAGAGGCTGATTATCATCAACGGAGTGAGCAAGGCTTATGCTATGACGGGGTATCGTATCGGCTGGCTGATGTCGAAAAACGAAGCTTTTGTGAGCGCTTGTATCCGGCTGCAAGGACAACAAGTCACTTGTGCAACTATGGTGGCGCAGAAAGCAGCGGAAGCAGCGCTTTCAGGCAATCAGGATTGTGTGGCGGAGATGAGGAATATCTTTGCCTCGCGCCGTAAACTGATTTGCGAATTGGCAGCTGCGATACCCGGACTTAAATTCCATAAACCGGAAGGTGCTTTCTATCTCTTCCCGGACGTCAGCGCTTGGGGAACAGGAGATGAAGTGGCGGAACGGCTGCTGGATGAGGCACACGTAGCGGTTGTCTCCGGCTCCGCGTTCGGCTGTCCCTCCTGTATCCGTCTCTCTTACGCCATCAGCGAAGATGAGATCCGCAAAGCCATGTCCCGCATCGCTAACCTCCTCAATAACTATTGATTATGAAATATTTCCTTTCCATCCTGAAGGCAGAATTCTCCTCTCTCTTTGCCGGAATCCTCATCGCCATAGCAGGCTGGGGATTCTTAGCCAACCCCGTATTGGGCATGTTCCTTTTCTGTGTCGGTCTGCTTGCTGTTGTCAAATACCGCACACGTCTTTACACCGGCACAGCAGGATTCCTTTCCTCATGGCGCGAGTTGCCTAACTTGCTGGTCATCCTCTTGGGAAATATCATCGGCTGTCTGGCGGTGGCTTCTATCTCGCTCTTCTCGCCTTTAGCGCTACCTGAAGCGGCAACGAAGATCATTACCGCACGCCTGGAAACGGGATGGTTGGGAACAGGTCTGCTCGCTATCGGTTGCGGTTTGCTGATGTCGCTCGCGGTGGATTTTGCACGCCGGAACAGAGATTTCTCCGACTGGCTACCACTGCTCTTTGCCGTGCCTGCCTTCATCCTCTGCGGCTTCCCGCACTGTGTGGCGGACGCGTTCTATTGTTGCGTATATCTCTTCAATGCTACCGATATCGTCTGGGGGCCAATGATAGCGTATTACGCTTCTATCGTCCTCGGCAATTTCGTGGGATGTAACCTTTATCGCATCTGCCGGATGCAGGCGAAGTAAATTACGTCTTTTCGGAACAATAGGTTCAAAAGAAACCTCTTCAGCAAGTTGACGAAGGTAAGCCTCTGGCAGGCTTGCCTTTTCTTTTGCTTTAGCGGCTTCTTCTTTCAGTTGCCGGTAGATGGCTACGTAAGTATATTGGTAGAAACGGGAGTAGGGTTTGAGACCCGGTTCTGGCTTCTCGCCGTCTCTGAAAACCCGGAAATAATGATGGAAGAACCGAACCCGCCATTCGAGCGCTTCGATCGAATGGTCGTGTTCCAATGCATGTGCCTGGCGCTGCGCTTCTTTGATCAGTTCGCGGTTTGCTACGCAAGCTGCCGACCAATGAGTCGGGAAATGGTAGGTATAGAGCTCGTGGAGACCTTTGCGGAAACGCGATGGTCTTACTACAATCCTTTTTTTGTATTTCTGACCTTCTTCATAGTGATCCATAGCTCCCTGAATGGTTGCGATGCCCCGCGCAGGATGAAAATACCGCACGCCTCTGGTGTGAGGAGTGGCGTCCGAAGGAAGTGAGGTGAAACGCATTCCTCTGTCTTCCAAACGTGCAATAATTATACTTTTCAAATGCCGTGACATAGTGTGTTGTGTGGGCAAATTTCTACTCAAAAAATATACGTAATACTGAATGTTGTCTGACTATCCTAGACTTTGTTTGTATCTATATAGTGCTAATTTATTATATTTCAATGAATTATAACAAAATTCTAAATCTTGAATTTAAATACTGTGCAAAGGTAATACTTTTTTTTGATATATGCAAATTTTGTTGCTAAATAAATACATTTATTTGCATAAAAAAAGCGCCACCCGGGAGGATGGCGCTTGAGGTATATCAGCGGAAGGAGCCGGATTATTGTATCATGATCTTCGTTTGCTTAATCGGTTGCCCGTTTTCTTTGGTGATAATGATATACAATCCTTGCGGCAAGCCGGAGGTGTCTATCTGTTCATCCGCACTTTGGATATTCTGCGTACGAAGAAGACCATAGATAGAATGCCATAATTCATAGGTATAAATACCATTATTCATGTTTGGAGACTGAAGGAATGGCCTTAATACATTGAATTCCTTAGAGGTCGATTCGTCGCCACACTCTTTTTGCTTGTTAGTTACAGTAATGGTGTAAACCCCTGTAGAAGTAGGTCTGTATGTGAATGTTTTCCCTATAGTACCGGCGTTGGGAATGATTTGCGCGTTTCTTGTAACAGTCCATTCAAATACAGAATCGGGCTCGTGCGTGCAATTGGTGACAGAGAATGTGCGGTTCGTTCCCCGTGGCCAAACGTGTGCAGTATCGCTAACAGAAACCATAGGAGTGGAGCCTTTGGGCTTTCGGATGGTCTTGCTGATAGTATATGATGTCTCTCCATAAGACACAACCACTTCTATCGCACCGGGCATAATCGGTTGTGGTGGGATAATGATGCCTGTTGACGAATAGGTTTCTCCCATGCTCAATGACATAGGAGTGGGAGGAGAATCTAAGGTCAGACAAATAGCAGAAGTACCTTGCCCGTGCATAGTATGATTCCCAAAATATTGATCTGGTTTAGTATATGTCCATGAGTAGGTGGCACCTTCCGGAACATTCTTAACGGAGAAACAGGTTGTGTCACAAATATAGTCCGGACCTTCGATGATTGGAACAAAGCCATTTCCTCGAGAATCGAAGACATATGCTTCTTTTAGAATGCCGTTTTGAACTAAATTATAACTGATCCACACATAGCCGCTATCTCCGCTATTTGTTCCCCATGAATTCATCGCTTTAAACAAATGCTGATGATCATCATATCCAACTATACACATTGTGTGAGATTTTGTTGTATCAGTATTCGATATTGATGTCCAAAGTCCGTGAGCCGAAGGCGTGCTACATAATGTTTGTAGGTCTGTCGCATATTTAGTGAGTACACCTATCGGATGTCCCATACGCAACAATTGTTTATATTCAAGGACATCAGTCGTATCACTCAATGGAAGTCGTAGGCTTTTGTTCAATATAGCGTCAGCACGCTGAATGCTATCAGGCTGTGTATTACAATCCGTTGCATCATAGGGCATTAAATAATATGAACATACTCCTTGATGCGACAACATCCTTAGAATACTGTCAACATTCGCAACTCCGCATGTTATACCATCATGAGCTTGATTATAGAGAAACGACGGACTCCTTCTCGCCCAGTTCCAGTCTTGATGTTTATTATATGCTTGAATACTGGCACATCCATAACCGAATGCCCATCCCGCACAGGATTCTTGGTCGCCTTGATTCATGATAGGAGGGCTAAGCAATTCCACGATAGAATCTCCGTAATTGAATTTGATAGTATTCCTGAGTGAATCTATCTCATCCGGATTTACTCGTGGTAGCGACAAATATACACTCCGTGGCGTACATAAATCCTTGGTTAAGGAAAGACGCACCTGCTCATTGCTAAACACTCCCGCTGAAAGAAGACATAATGTCCAAATAGAAATCAATTTTTTCATATTCATAATATTTTATTTAGTAATTCGTTGCCAACCGCATTGGGTCCCTTCAAACCAAAAATTATTCTTTCTTCCGCCAAAAAGAAAAGGCATCGCATTTTCTTGCTTGCAAGAATATAGTTTAAAAAACTCATAACTCATTCCCGGAGATTCCCTTCCTAGATTAAAGAATTCGTTGGGAGCATATGGTATATGTTCATTCCAACGACGTTTTTCTTCTTTGTAGCCGAAAAACTGTCCGGTAATTGCTATAGTATCAAAAAAGAATACATTTTGCTGTTTAGAATTAAACATATAATAGATTTTAGGAAATCCGGTTTTTCGCATTATGCCGCAGTTCTTCAAAGTGTCGTTTTCATATTGTTGCCAAGAGCCGTCTAAATTCAAGATTAATGTTTTTGTTGAATCTATTACGCAATCGCACGTTATCCCCAATTGATATAAACCTGCATTGTAAAGATATGTGCCGGCACGTAGTTCTGGGGCCAATAAAGATGCATCTAGTACACCTCCGCCTCTATATATTCCTTTTTCTATCTGCTCTTCTTTAATCCGCTCATTTTCCCTCTCCCTTTCGTAATATTCCTGCAATTTCTTTGCGCTCATGCTTTTTATCTCCAGCGGATACTCGCATGGCTCTGCGGCAGGCATGAGGGGGTAAACGAGGGAATCGTTGTATTTGATGATCAGTAACTCCCGTTCGGGAATATGTAGGGTATATCTTTCTGTATTTAAATCCATGGTGTCTGCCGGCCCTTCATACAGATAAAGGGTATCTTTCTTGGCAAGTGCTGCACGCAGGTGCCTGCCTTGGTTGAGTGTGATACGCAAACTGTCCTTTTGCCAGAGCAGACCTAACATAGCTTTGCTGGATGTATCCGCTCCGTTGATCGTTTGCCCTGCCAACGGCTGCTTGCCATATTCTCCTACCATATAGCCGTTCTTCACTCCGCAAGAGAGGAGCAAAGCCGGAAGGAGGAGATATAAAAGAAGATTTTTCTCTGCTGCAAGGGCGCGATGAATGAGATTTTTCATATGCGTAAATAGAATTTCAAAGGCTGATAACAGATTCACTTGGTTTTCTGCTGCAAAGATACATAAAAAATACGAGACATACAAGTTTTTTGAACTAAAAATGCAAAAAAATGCAAAATTATTTGGTCATGTCAAAAAAAAGTAGTACTTTTGCAGGCTTTTTTGCGTGAACGTGCATTATGCACATGCGTAAAGGCACATAAAAACAATAAATTATTAATCGTCGAGTTGGGCAGTGGATAGCGTTGGGCTTGCCCGTAAATCGAGAGTCATAAAGGATGTCTGTCGGCTCGACCTAAAACAAACAAAATTAATGGAATACAATTCGTACAAGACAGTGTCTGTAAACAAGGCTACCGCTAAGAAAGAGTGGGTAGTTGTAGACGCTGAGGGCCAGATTCTGGGCCGTATGTGCACCAAGGTAGCGAAACTGCTCCGCGGTAAGTACAAACCGTCTTTCACTCCGAACGTGGACTGTGGAGACAACGTAATCATCATCAACGCAGCGAAAGTACAGCTGACCGGTAACAAATGGAACGACCGCGTTTATGTTCGTTACACCGGTTTCCCGGGTGGCCAACGTGAGTTTACTCCGGCTGACCTCATGGCTAAAGGCGCTGACAAACTCGTTCGCAAAGTAGTAAAAGGTATGCTGCCGAAGAATCGTCTTGGCGCTCGTCAGATCAACAATCTGTATATCTTCGAGGGCGCAGAGCACAATATGCAGGCTCAACAACCAAAACAAATTGATATTAACACACTGAAATAATAGAAGCACATGGAAACAGTTAATGCATTAGGACGTCGTAAAGAGGCAGTAGCCCGCGTTTACGTAAATGAAGGTGCCGGCAAAATCGTGATCAACGGCCGTGACATCGAGACTTATTTCCCGTCTTCTATTCTGCGCTATATCGTTCTCCAGCCGCTGAACAAACTGGGCGTTGCTGAGAAATACGATATCAAGGTAACCCTTGACGGCGGCGGCTTCAAAGGCCAGGCAGAGGCTCTTCGTCTCGCTATCGCCCGCGCATTGGTGAAAATCAATCCGGAAGACAAAGCTGCTCTGAAAGCAGAAGGCTTCATGACTCGTGACGCTCGTGAGGTTGAGCGTAAGAAACCGGGTCAGCCGAAAGCTCGTAAGCACTTCCAGTTCAGTAAGCGTTAATACGAACAACTCCAAATCGTGTGGACTCCTTCGGGATTACCACACGATTGTTTTGGGTTGCCCAACGCATATGCGTGCGCGCTATAATAATAATGAGTTATGCGCGTGAACGGCATTCCCAAGATACACGGAGAAATAAATTAAATATTATTCATTAACTTTCCCCTCTCTTCGGCTTAGAGGGTTCCCGACGGGCGCTAACGAAGTGCACCCGGTGGGAAGAGCGGTGGAGAAGCCAATTAACTTTTGGCTTCGAAAAGGGAAGGCGGTCGGGGAGACCAAGCCGACCGAGAAGGAGGTTGCCCCTCCAGAAACCAATGCACACCGATTGCCGAACGCGAATGAGAACAAATTTTGATCAACTTCTCGAGGCTGGCGCACATTTCGGCCACCTCAAACGCAAATGGAATCCGGCTATGGCTCCTTACATCTACATGGAGCGCAACGGTATTCACATCATTGACCTCAACAAAACTGCTATCAAGGTAGAAGAGGCTGCAGAGGCTCTGAAGAACCTGGCACGCAGCGGACGCAAAGTGCTCTTCGTTGGTACGAAGAAACAAGCACAAGAGGTTGTTGCTGCTCACGCACAGGAAGTAGGCATGCCGTACATCACCGAGCGTTGGGCAGGCGGTATGCTCACCAACTTCCCCACTATCCGCAAGGCAGTGAAGAAGATGAGCCAGATCGACAAGATGACTACCGACGGAACGCTGGACAACGTGTCGAAGCGTGA
>JAGCFY010000198.1 GCA_017649845.1 Paludibacteraceae bacterium | reverse complement strand
GGAAGAATTGCCGGTGAACATAACGGAGCACACGACGACGGAATTGAAGGCCGTGATCCGTGAAGTGTCGCAGCAACTGAATAGTGTCGTGGTGACGGCGAACCGCTATGCTACCAAACGGCAAGAGGCAGCAACCATCGTCAATGTGCTGTCACCGACAATGTTTGAAACAACTGCCGTAACATGTGCAGCTGACGTCCTTAGTTTTCAGCCGGGCTTGCGCGTAGAGAACACATGTTCCAACTGTGGCAAGACAGAACTGCGCATCAATGGTCTGCAAGGCCAGTACACGCAGATTTTGATGGACAGCCGTCCTGTATTCTCTTCAATGGCCGCCGTCTATGGATTGGAGCAAGTACCTTCTGCAATGATTGACCGTATCGAGGTCGTCCGCGGTGGAGGTTCGGCGATGTACGGCGCCAACGCAATCGCCGGCGTGGTAAATGTCATCACCAAGGAACCGGTTCGTAATTTCGTGAACCTCTCCAACACGAGTCATGTGAACGAGCATGCCGGATATGACATCCATACCGACCTCAACGCGTCAGTGATGAGTGAGAACCGCAAGATAGGTGCTTATCTGTTCGCTACCCATCGTACACGGAGCGAGTACGACCGAGACCATGACGGTTTCAGCGAACTACCCAAACTGCGTGCCACGACTGCCGGCGCACGGGCGTTTTTCAAGACCAGCGCATATAGCAAGATCACCCTCGAATACCACCACACGACGGATTTCCGTCGCGGAGGAAACCGATTGGATCTCGAACCGCATCAAGCGGACATCGCCGAACAGCTGCGCCATAACATCGATGCGGGTTCGGTGGCATTTGATTGGTTTTCACCGGATAACAAGCATTTCGTTTCGGCCTATTCAGCAATCCAGCATATCGGACGCGAGAGTTATTTCGGTACCGGCAAAGACACCGCGGCATACGGGCGCAGTACCGATCTGACGTCCATCACCGGTTTGCAATACCGCTTTTCGTATCCCTGCGGTCTGGCAAAAGGCGATTTGAGTGTCGGCGCGGAATATAACTATAATGGTATGCACGACAGGATGTTGGGCTACCATAGAGATTTGAAACAAGATGTACATGTGGTGGGCGCTTATGCGCAAAACGAATGGAAAGGCGAACAATGGAGCGTGCTGGTAGGAGCGCGACTGGAGAAGCATAATTTCCTGACCAATCCTGTCTGCACACCTCGTGCGACCTTCCGATACACGCCTATAGACGGTCTGGTACTGCGTGCCGGTTACAGCAGCGGTTACCGAGCTCCGCAGGCGTACGATGAGGACCTGCATGTAGCCGCTGTCGGAGGACAAGTGTCGCTGATCACGCTCGATCCGAACCTGCGTCCAGAGTACTCACATAGCGCTACGCTGAGTGCCGACTGGTATCGTCAATTTGGCAAATGGGAAGTGAACCTGACGGCAGAAGGCTTCTATACCTACCTGCAAGATATCTTTATGCTCCGCGAGAACGGCAGAGATGCGGAGGGTAATCTGCTCTTTGTCCGCACGAACGCGAAAGCTGCGTGGGTCGGAGGACTGAACATAGAAGGGAAAGTGAACTACGGTACGCTTGTCTCCTTCCAGATCGGTTACACCTATCAGCAGAGCCGTTATACGGACCCCCAACAATGGAGCCCCGACGTGCCGGCAAACACGCGTATGTTACGAACCCCGGATCACTACGGCTATGTGCTCATAGACATCAAGCCGATCAAGGACTTCATCATCTCCATCAATGGCAAAGCTACGGGATCGATGCTCGTCCCGCACCTCGCAGGCTATGTCCCGCAAGACGAAGAAACCCTTACACCGAGTTTCTGGGACTTGGGAATCCGCTTGGCGTACGACGTACACCTGTACAAGCATTATTGCCTGGAGATCAGCTGCGGTGTGAAGAACGTCCTCGACCAATTCCAACGCGATATAGACAAAGGTGAGTTCCGCGATGCCAGTTATATATACGGTCCCTCTATGCCCCGCACCTATTTTGTAGGTATGAGTCTGAAGATTTAAGTATTAACATTTATTGAATGCGTATGAAAAGAACTTACTCCAAATGGTGTAGCGTGGCGCTGATAGCCGCCATATACACGCTCGCAGGTGTAGCCGGTTGGCTGCTGTTTGAAGGGCTGGCCTCTAATCCGCTAACCGTTAATCCCCTCATCCGCTTATTCTTGGCTGACGTGCTGGCAACAATCATCGTCTGGGCATTCGGCTTGCTCTATGAGAATGTGTCTGTCTATGATCCGTACTGGTCGGTCTTTCCGCCGATAGCCTTCCTGCTGTGGGCTTTTCATAACGGCGTATGGTCTGTTCCGGTTATCCTGCTGCTTATCGCATCCTGGTATTGGGGATGGCGTCTCACACGCAATTGGGCAATCACCTTCAAAGGCATCGGTCACGAAGATTGGCGTTATACGAAGTACCGCGACCGACATCCGTTAGTCTTCCATACCATCAATCTCTTTGGCCTCAATATGATGCCGACGCTGGTGGTCTTTGCGGCTATGCTGCCCGGACTCAAACTGTTTGAAACACCAATCACCAATAACCAATCACCAATCAGCATAGTTTTGCTATGCTTTGGCTTCATTGTGTGCTTGGCTTCGGCTACTATCCAACTGATTGCTGATAAGCAAAGCCATGATTTCCGTGCCGCTCATCCGGGTAAAGTATGCAACGTGGGACTGTGGAAGCATGGTCGCCATCCGAATTACTTCGGTGAGATTCAGTTCTGGTGGGGCATATGGATTATGTATGCCTCCTTCCACGGAATAGACATGTATATTGGCGGTGCGATCGCTATGACTGCACTATTTCTCGGCATCAGTATTCCGCTCATGGAGAAACGCCAACTCGCCAACAAACCCGATTATGCCGAGTACCGCCAGCAAACAAGAATATTGATATAACGTATATTGTACCATAAATGAAACGCGTTATCGGAATAGGAGAAACGGTGCTGGACATATTGTTTAAGAACGACCAGCCCCAAAAAGCCGTGCCCGGTGGATCGACTTTCAATAGTATTGTCTCATTGGGTCGCGCAGGCGTGCCGTGTGCTATGGTGACAGAAACAGGCGGAGACCATATTGGCGATATAATCTGTCGTTTTCTCGAGGCTAACGGCGTCTCGTCTGAGTATGTCTGCCGCCATCAGGGTACGAAGTCGCATATAACGCTGGCTTTCCTGAACGAACAGAACGATGCGCAGTATGAGTTCTATAAGGACCATGCTACGGATCTGTTGGATAACACCTTGCCGGAAGTAACTTCTGAAGACATTGTCCTGTTTGGCTCGTTCTTTGCCGTTAATCCTGTTATCCGTCCCGTTGTGAGTACTTTCCTCCGCGGGGCAAGAGATGTTGGCGCATGGCTCTATTATGATGTCAATTTTCGCAAGAATCATATCGCCGAATTGCCGCAGATAATCGGCAATATTGAAGAGAATATGCGGCTGGCGAACGTGGTGCGCGGGTCGATGGAAGACTTTGAGTACTTGTATGGTCTAAAGGAAGGAGAAACTATCTATGAGCGGGTCAAACACTTCTGCGACACACTTATTCTCAC
This sequence comes from Paludibacteraceae bacterium, assembly GCA_017649845.1. Classification (GTDB taxonomy): domain Bacteria; phylum Bacteroidota; class Bacteroidia; order Bacteroidales; family Paludibacteraceae; genus Colicola. The sequence continues at coordinate 6,422 of JAGCFY010000198.1, read as the reverse complement.
CGATGGCGCACGGACCATCCGCGTCTTTACGCCGCAGGGATGCGAGACCTATCCTGTTGCCCCGATAGAGACCGTCAGTACAGTCGGTGCGGGAGATAATTTCAATGCCGGTTGTCTATATGCCAAACTGCATGGCATCAATGACCATGCTTCCCGCATTGCCATGGCACAGCGCTGGAGTCAGGACGTCTGCAGACAGATAGGCAATAACATCAGCGACTCTCTTGCCGCCCAACTTCGAGCCGTTATCGATACTGAACCATAAGATACCCATAACATATCCATAGGATACCCATAGGATACTTGGTCCTTTTCCGCACAAGTATCACTTATACTGTATATATACTATGTATATATACACTTTTTGTTATTTTTTATAAAAATATGCAAATGCTTGCATATGTTAAAAATTTTTAGTACCTTTGCGCCGCAAACGACGCAAACAAACGTTTTAATGAAAAAGAAGTCTCTTCCCATAGTATGTGCAGTGTTTTTCGTGATTGCGATGACGGTGCAATTCTTCGTGTCCTACGGGCGTGAAAAAGCAGATCTGATGCAGCAGATGGAGTACAAGATGGATCTGGCGCAGAAAGATTTTCTTTTCGAGATGTACGACATGCATGAGGCAACGGATGAGATCACGCATTTCTTTCCGGAGTTTGAAGGCAATTCGGATGAGTTATACGCGTTGTTGGAGAGGGTTCTATGGCATTATCCGGCTCTGTATTGTTGCTACATCACTTTTCCTCCGGAGTACTCGTCGCATTCCGGTCAATGGAGCTGCTTGACAGCATTTCGTGTGAACGCCGATTCCATCATTACGTACGATCCGGGTAATCGCATCCCTTATTATAAGCGCGATTGGTACAACGGAGCGCTGAACGGAACCGAGGAGGGCTATTGGAGTTCACCTTACAACGACGGAACCCATGAGGATCCGGTGTTTACTTATTCTCAAAAGGTGTTCGACAGTCAGGATAGGTTGGTCGGTGTAGCGGGTGCGGATTATACACTGGCTTGGACGGAACAACTGTTGGAAGATGTCAAGCCTTACGATGATGCCATTTGTCAATTATACAGTGCCGACGGCACGTTGATAGTAGGAAGCGGTGATGCGACAGCGCTGCGCGACATGATTGAATTCGAGAAAGTATTGTCTCCTACGGACATGCGTCTGGTAATCAGTGTGCCGAAGTGCCACATCCGCAGAGAGATCACCAGCATCAGTCTTATCACACTGTCGGTGTTGCTGTCCGGTCTTTTGATCATCGGTCTGCTACTCCATCATATCCGTAAGGAGCACGATGCGTTCGTTCGCATGGAAACCACCAACAAACTGATGGAGCGCGAGATGCAAATCGCCAGCACCATTCAACTCGGCATGCTGCCGAAGGAAGGGGTAACGGGCGACGGGTTACAAGTGGAGGCGAAGTTGATACCGATGCGTGAAGTGGGAGGTGACCTATACGACTATTTCCGCAAAGGAGAGGACCTGTTCTTCATCATAGGTGACGTGAGCGGAAAGGGCGTGCCCGCGGCGATGTTTATGAGTGCGACGGTGAACCTGTTCCGCTCGGCTGTGCAACGTTTGCGTTCACCAAAGGCCATCTTGGAAGATATGAACAAAGTGCTGAGCGAGAACAACCCGAGTCTGATGTTCGTCACAGCCTTCATCGGCCGACTGCATGTACCTACAGGTGAGTTGCTCTACTGTAATGCAGGGCACTGCAAACCCATAAAGGTGAGCGGAGAAGGAGTAAGCGGATTAGAGATGGAGGCCAATATACCGCTTGGCTTTGACGGAAAATTCCGTTTCGCGGAGCAAGGTGTGTTGCTCGGAGAAGGGGATACAATAGTGCTCTATACCGATGGTATCACCGAGGTGCGGAACGAGAAACGGGAGATGTTGGGAACTGAACGATGGAAGGAGATAACGAAGAAGAGTGACGGGGTAGTGGTCTGCCTTTTAAAAGAAGTGAAGAAATTCATCGGTGCGGCGGAACAGACAGACGACATCACGCTCATGACAATCCGTAAGACGAGTGCCGTGGAATCGGTCGGTCTGCGGGTGGAGAATCGAATAGACCGTTGGCCGGAGATGCGTGCCGTACTGCATGACTTTGCGCTCTGCGCAGGTATGGAACAGAGGGCGCTCAAGAAGACTGAGGTGGCCATCGAAGAAGCGGTGGTGAACATCGTCAACTACTCACAGGCGGAATGGATAGAATTGAAAGTGGAAAGTTTAGAGTTGAAAGAATTAGTGATAACGCTGCGCGATAACGGTGTGGCGTTTGACCCGACGCAACAAGCCGACGTGGATACGGAACAGGTAACAGCCGAACGGCAGATTGGCGGCTTAGGGATTGCATTGCTGCGTCGGATTGCCGATGATGTCCATTATCGGCGAGAAGAAGAAATCAATACATTGACAATAATCAAACAACTATAATTATGCAAGTGAACATTCAACCGAACGGACAGGAGATGACCGTTCAACTCATCGGTGAACTAGACACCATGGCTACCACCGAACAGGCAGACGAATTACAACAAGTGCTGAACATCGCCGACAAGGCTCTGTTTATCGATTGCAGCAAGATGGAGTACATATCCTCCGCAGGACTGCGATTCTTCATGCAACTCAAGCGTGAGAGTGAAGCCAAGGGAGGAACCATCCGCATTGCGCATCTGAATGAAGATGTGGCAGACATCTTCCGCATGAGCGGTTTTCAGAATATCTTTACAATCGAGTAACCCCAAAACGAAAACCATGAGAAGTGCGTTAAGTCAAGCGCAGGCAGGTGTTTACTATGCTTGTGAGACGTCTGTTTCAGACGAGTATAACTACCAAAACCCCGTGCTCTTTACCTTACCCGCAGATGCGGACTTGGTACGGTTGCAGCAAGCCGTACAGGATGCTCTGCGAGCACATCCGTACCTGGGCAGTCATGTTGTTGTCAATGATGAAGGTGTGCCTGAAATGGAGTCCGGAGATGAGAGTCTGGAGTTTAGCGTGGAGCTTTTAGAACTTTCCGAGGCGGAGTGGAAAGCAGCACAGGAGACCTTCGCCAAGACCATGGATATTCACGGAGACAAACTCTACCGCGCGGAGATTTATAAAGTAAATGCCAAGAGTTACTTATATATCGATATTCACCATGTGTTGACAGACGGCTTCTCTGTGACGCTGTTGTTGCGTGATATCGAGCGCATCTACAATGGCAAGAAACCCGCCGGAGAGTTGATGGACGGTGCTGCAATAGCTGATGAAGAGGCGGCGCAACGGGCCGACGAGGCACTGATGAACGAAGCGAAGGAATGGTATGCCAAGACCTTCTGCGATGCGGCAGACACCGACTCACTGCCTATTCCCGAAGCAAGTCATGCAATCAGTGGTCAACCCGCAGAAAGCAAATATCAGATGTTCCCGCTGAGCGTCAGCAAGGATGACATACAAACCATCGAGAAACGTTTCGGAGCCAAAGAGAGCGTGATCATGCAGACCGCTTTCGCGCAACTGTTGGCGACCTACAGCGCCGAAGAGAAAGCATCGTACTGCACCGCTTTCTGGGGACGTACCGATCGCCGCACCTTGGGTTCTGTCACCATGATGGTGCACACCCTGCCTGTATTCATGCAGACGAAAGCTGACACGCCGATTGCCGATATGCTGAGTGGCATGGACGAACAATTGCAACTGACGCAGAAATATCAGTATTACGCTTACCCCGATGCTGTGCGTGACTTGGGACTGAATAATCAGGTCATGTTTGTTTATCAGGGTGCCGTGTTGGCGGACAAACGTGGTTTGCATCTAGGCGAGACACTGGTTCCATATACTGACTTGCGTAAACCGACACCCGGCTGGAAGCTATGCGCAGAACTCTTTGAAACCGAGGGACAATATGCACTCAAACTCAGTTATAACACCGCAGACTATTCTGAGGCTTTCTTGCAGCAGTTGGCTGAGGCGTACAGTATGATTCTCCGTTCAATGGTAACGGCTAAGCGGGCGTGTGAAATTGAGTACTGCTCGAAGCCGCAGTTGGAGTGGTTGGATGCACTGAATCCCAAAGCTCCGAAAGCATCTGAAGGCAGTCTGGTAGCGCGCTTCAAAGAGCATGTAAAAAAACAACCGAACGCAATCTGTGTCGTAGCTGGTGAAACACGGCTTACTTATGCCGAAGTGGACAAACTGTCTGACTCGCTTGATCCGCAATATACCGAGCGCTGCGGCGAACATGTGATCGGTTATTCCGTGCCGCGCAACGAGCAGATGATCATTGTGCCGCTGGCGATCGCTAAAGCCGGAATGACCGCCATGCCATTGGATAGTTCATATCCTGCCGAGCGTTTGGACTTTATGCGTGCCGATGCTGCGCAATATGAGGGTGGGGACGCATTCATCTTGCTCTACACCTCCGGCACTACCGGTACACCGAAGGGCGTGATGCTGAGCGAACGGAATATCCTGACTTTCTGCGATTTCCATACCAAACATATTGGGTTAACTTCCGAGAGTCGTTATGCAACATATGCCGGCTATGGATTTGATGCCTTCATGCATGACCTGTGGGGTTGTATGACTGCAGGTGCAGCGATGTACGTCATCGGTGACGACATCCGTTTTGATCTCGAAGCAATTCACGACTATTTCGTGCGCGAAGGAATTACGCATACCTTCATGACCACGCAGGTTGCTACGCAGTTAGTGCAGAACTATCCCGATATTCCGGGTTTGCAGTTCGTGGGCACCGGAGGAGAGAAACTGATGTCGCTCGACCCGCCTACCTATACGCTGCAGAATGGCTATGGACCTACGGAAGCGACAGTATATGTCAGCAGTTATTGGGTACAGAAAAACGAACCGAATATCCCGATCGGTCACCCGAATGACACGGCCCAACTATTCATCGTTAATAAATACGGTAAGCGTGTGCCTTGGGGCGCATCAGGCGAACTGTTAGTAGCCGGTCCGCAAGTAGGTATCGGTTATCTGAACCAACCGCAAAAGACCGCAGAGGCTTTTGTGCAATGGAACGGCAAGCGTGTTTATCGCACCGGTGACATCGTGCGTTATCGTCATGACGGAGAGATTGAGTTTGTGGGACGTAAGGACGGACAGGTCAAGATTCGCGGTTTCCGTATCGAACTCAAAGAGGTGGAAGCCGTCATCCGTCAGTTTGACGGCATCAAAGACGCGACGGTGCAAGCATTCGACTATCCGAGTGGCGGTAAGTTCATCGCTGCTTATATCGTCAGCGACCAAAAGATTGATATTCAGGCACTCAATGCCTTTATCATGGATCAGAAACCGCCGTATATGGTGCCGGCCGTGACGATGCAGATTGATGCTATTCCGCTGAACCAGAATCAGAAAGTGAACAAACGTGCCCTGCCTGAGCCTAAGGCTCAAAACGATGAGGCGACCAAAGAAGCCGCTCCGCTCAATGTGCTCGAAGAGCAACTGGCAGATATTGTTGCAGGTATTGTGAATAACCGCGACTTCGGCATCACAACAGACCTGCGTTATGTCGGCCTCAGTTCCATCTCTGCCATCAAACTGGCGACACAAGTATATAAGCGTTTTGGCATACAACTCGATGCCAAACTGCTCGTCAAAGGAGCCAATATCCAAACCATCGAGAATGAGATTCTGAATGCCCTTCTTACAGGCGAAGCCGGTCACCAATCACCAGTCACCAATGACCAAACGCCAATTACCAACGATGGTCCTTACCCTCTAAGCCATGCGCAGACAGGTGTTTACTTCGAATGCATGAAGAACCCGACGTCCACGCTCTACAATATCCCTATGCGCGCGCGCTTGCCGCTGACTATCGATGATGAAGCATTACGTGCAGCGGTTATACAAGTGGTGAATAACCACCCCGAACTGTTCGTTCATTTCCGAACCAACGACACGGGCGTGGAGCAGATTGTAGAGCGTCAAGAGTTGAAAGTCGATAGCCGAGAGTTGAAAGAGACTGAACTCGATGCCTATCGTGCGGAGTTCGTGCGGCCGTTCAACTTGAGCAAAGACTTGCTATGTCGCTTCAGTATCGTTCGTACTGAAGAGGCGTTGTATCTCTATTGCGACATGCATCACCTCGTTTGTGACGGTGCGTCGTGCGATGTGTTCTTCAATGAGTTATGCGCACTGTTGGACGGCGGTACCATCGATAAAGAGATGTGCTCCTATGCGCAGTTTGTAGCAGATGAACAGGCCGCAGAGAACAGTGACGAATACGCGGCGGCAAAGGAGTTCTTCCATTCGCAGTTAGCGCAAGTGGAGGGTGCAACAGAAGTGGCGGCAGACCTGACAAACCCCAAAGATGGAGAGATAGGTCAGGTCTATGCACCGATGGACATTAAAGCCGCTGAGGCTTTGGCGCAAAAGGCAGGTGTGACACCGGCAGGCG
>JAGCFY010000197.1 GCA_017649845.1 Paludibacteraceae bacterium | reverse complement strand
TTCACAATTTACAATTTACAATTCACAATTTAAAGCCTTGTAGTTATGCCCGGCAGGACGGAAGCTTTCCATGTGCTGAAATCTCCTGCGAGAATATGCTCGCGTGCCTGAGTAACCAAATCGAGATAGAAAGCCAGATTATGGATAGAGAGTATCTGCAGGCCTAACATCTCCTGCGCATGAATTAGATGGCGCGCATAAGCGCGGGTATAGGCATGATCCACATACGAAGTGCCGCTCGGATCTAATTCTGTAAAATCATCCTCCCATTTCTTATTGCGCAGGTTCATCACGCCGTTCCAGGTAAAGATCATGCCGTTTCTGCCGTTCCGGGTAGGCATTACGCAATCAAACATATCCACGCCGCGTTCGATAGCTTCGAGAATATTCCACGGCGTACCGACTCCCATGAGATAGCGCGGTTTTTCAGTAGGCAGGATATCATTACATACCTCAATCATATCATACATCACTTCGGTCGGCTCTCCTACTGCCAATCCGCCGATGGCATAACCGTCCCGGTCTAAATCCCGCAGACGTTTGGATGCTTCTTGCCGCAAATCGGTATAAGTGCAACCCTGCACAATAGGGAAGAGATGCTGCTTATAGCCATACAGATCTTCGGTAGAATCAAATCGCGCAATACAGCGGTCGAGCCAGCGATGCGTGCGGTCCATCGAGTCTTTGGCATATTTCTTATCCGCCGTTCCCGGGCAACACTCGTCAAACGCCATCATGATATCTGCGCCTATCTCACGCTCAATATCCATCACGCTCTCCGGTGTGAAGAGCAGTTTGCGTCCGTCAATATGGCTGGAGAACCGTACGCCTTCTTCGGTCATTTTGCGGATATCGGTAAGTGAGAAAACCTGAAATCCTCCGGAGTCCGTCAGGATAGGCCTGTTCCATCCCTCGAACTTATGGAGCCCTCCGGCTTTATGGAGAATCTCTGTGCCCGGGCGAAGAAAAAGATGGTAGGTGTTGCCGAGAATGATTTGCGCCTTGATATCGTCCTCCAGTTCTTTGCGCTGTACTCCTTTCACGGTTCCTACCGTACCGACAGGCATAAAAATCGGCGTAAGGATATCTCCGTGGTCGGTATGAATGACTCCGGCTCTCGGACCTACGCCTTTTGCTTCGCTATGTAATTCGAAGAATTGCATCTAATAGTTTAACGTTTTCTCATAGAGAAAACCATTTTAACTCTTTAACTATTTAACGTGTTTCCCGCCCCGGGAAATATTATTGCCGGCTTGAAGTCCTTTGCTTCTTCGGGCGTCATAAGGGCATAGGCCATGATGATCACCGTGTCGCCTATATGTACCAGATGCGCGGCAGCGCCGTTGATACAGATGCAGCCGGAGTTGCGTTTGCCGGGGATAACATAGGTTTCAATCCGTGCGCCGTTATTATTATCCACTACTTGCACACGTTCGCCTGCATAGATATTGGCAGCCTCCATGAGTGCCTCGTCAATGGTAATAGAACCAATATAATCGAGGTTAGCCTCAGTTACCTGAACACGATGGATTTTTGATTTCAGTATGTTCAAATACATATTTCTCCAAATTAGGCTGCAAAATTACAACAAAAAATCGACATACGCAAATCTATGTCGATTTTTCTTGTTTTTGCACGGATTTTACTCTATTCTCGCGCCTCGTGCATCGTATATCTTACCGTCTCGCACGATATAGAGGATGCCGTCAATCATCTTCTTTTGTGCTCTTCCCTTCAGGGAGGAGCCAGAGACAGGCTCTATATCGGTGATCACTTCCTGAACCGGTGAGATCTCGAGGAAGAAACGATCCGTATAATCGCCTGCCGTGAGATTAATGGTATAATCGAGTGCGCTGAGGGATGTACGAATATTTGCCTCCGTATCAACGAGGGTTACACCGACTCCGTTGGTGCCATCCGGCATAGCGAAAGTATAATCTCCGGCAGTCTTGATATTCAATCCGAGCGGAACGATCGTCGTTTGCTCTGTCTCCAGAGGCATGGCGTTACCTGCTACCATTTCGGTGCCGATGAACGAATAGATATTAGCTTTGTTCTTGTTGAGGTCTTTACTCATATCGTATCCGAACTCAAAGCCGGTAGTTACCTCTTCTTCGTTGGACATACGGATATAGGTGCGATCTGTCATTTGGTCGTTTTGCTGCAACTCCAGACACCACTCATATTCCGTTGGAGCCGTTTGCTTACGCGCGACAATTGGCGAAGGAGGAACACCTACACTTGTAGTCCAAGTTACATCTCCGTAGTATTGCACGGTGTAAGCATGCATTGCATGGTAAGTAAAGCCACTTGCGGTTGTCGCTGTAAGAGAGTTATCGTCCGGGTTCCAGGTATAAAGGAATTTCGGTCCAAGTCTGCCTGCATCCGCATCTTTAGGACCTGTTGTCCACGTTGTGTTAGCAAAGGATATATTATTGGTGTTAACATATGTCGGTACACCCATAATATTCCAGTGGCTATCTGCGATGCGTCTGTCAGCTCCGTCACGGACAATAGTGCAAGTATGCTCCGGTAAGGTGGCAGTGACGCTTCCGGAAGTGATATCATCCATAGTTCCACTGGATGGGAAGAAGAGTTCTGCAATCTCATTTTCCTCAACGCCCCAGACAGGAGCATCCACTCCTAATTCTTCCAAATCCAAAGCCAAGAGATAACCTACATTCTTATGTAGAACCACTCCGTTTCTGTTGGTGATGAATTTCCAGAAAGTAGGTGAGTCTTGCCAGAAACCTTTTTGTGCACGACCAGCTCCGTCATATTCCTCAATAATCCAATGCGTGCCATAAGTACCGAAACCGAATACCTCATTTAGATTTACATCAAACGGGAAGGAGATATAGAACAAGTCTCTCTCATAGCGAGAGAGCGGAGATGCTAATGGCTCATGCGAACCTGTTTTGCTCTTGTTATTCAATGTCCATTTGTTGAAGCGCATTACAGCGTATGCGGTCTTGATGTCCGTGATTTTTCCCGCTCCGCTAAAAGTGACTTGAGAAATATCGCCTTGGTGCTCGCGGATAAACATGACATCTGCGTTAATATCCATTTCCGTGGTTATATTGCCGCTCGGCATATATGCAGCCAACAAACGGTCGGTCTTGAAATCATAGATAACACGTACTAAGAGGTGGTCTCCGTCGCCGGTAATTAGTTTGATAGCATTAGGTGTGCCGTCTATTACATCCGCGTTAAAATTATTATTGTTATTACCCTTGTAGTACAAGTCGGTGTAAGTAGCCGGCATGCCATCGCCATCTACTGTTATAGCGAAGCGGGCATATAACTTGACATAGGAATCCGGTTTTACCATTACTGTGGCTTCATAAATCCAGTTTTCATCATCTGTGAACTGCATGCAATGGAGACCTCCACCATGGTTGTTGCCAATATTACTACTACCAGTACCATCCAACTCATTCCCCTCGACAGAGAGCAAATTGTCATCATCTGTACCACGCAGGACAAGGAACTTGGATCCTGGAGATTTTGCCGGAGACAAGTATGCACGGTTGATAGAGTTATCATTCTTATTCCACATGAAGCGGATGTTCGCTTCAGGTGTAATTTGACCATATTCATTCACGAATGCTGCATCACTACCTCTGTAGTTAGAACGAATCATTGTATCCGAGATACACGGACTATAGTCATTGGCGATAACAAACTTGATATTGGTGAGGTCGTCTCTCCAAACGTGCGCCATCCAATAGTGGGTGTAGTCACTATTCTCCTCTGAATATTCGGAGTAGGTCATTGTATGGCTTGGTGTCTTGTAGTTATCCCATTTGCTGCCGGTTTCTGCGTCTGTGCGGATGTAGAAATTACCCGTGTAGGCTTCAACGTTTTCAACCGAGATGTCACCACTACCATTCATTGTGAGACAGATGTTATACACTTTGTTTCCGGGAAGAGAAGTCAGTCCGGCCGATGTGGTAATATCTGTTCCGACACTCCAAGTGATTGCTCCATTTGCAGCTACAGTAGCCTGCTGAATCTTCATGTTCGGCGAATTGTTCGGACGAATGAAGAAGGAGACAGTATCCTTGCCATTATATACTTTCGGTACGATAGCGGATGGTTTATAAGAAGAACGTGTATTATCCGTGTAAATAACGCGGTAGTCTCCATCTGCAATCGGGTAATCCACGGCAATACGCATGCGGTATTGATGGCTGCTGTTTTCCGAATAGGAAAGATGGAAGGTATAGTCGCCGGAAGCGGTAGTAACAAGGCCGGCTTTGTGTCCACCTGCTTTCTCTGTCATCTCCCATGCTGTTCCTTGACCGTGATCGGAGTAGTTCATGTCGTTGTCATTACCATAATAGACATCTCCTTCACGTACCATTTCGTATTTGTAGGTGGTATTTGCTTCCAAGTCAACAACAGCTGTCATTGGCATCAATTCGTCTGCGGAAGTAAAGGCAATGTTTTTCAGAAGTGCATCACCTGCCGAGTTGTATATCTTAAGCGAGTAACCCGTGCCCGGTGTGTATTTGGTCCAATAACCACGGTTGTAGTAATCTGCTTTGTTATTCATAGTTGTCTTCGTCTGACCTGCTAATGGCACATACATCGGAGTAGCGGCCTTAAATCCATTCTCGGAAGATTTATCTGTGTTAATCTGGTCTTGCCAGTAGTTAGCAGTATAAACAACGCTTACACCGGCTGCAAAATTCTCTACGTTATTTTGTGATGCACTTGTAAAGGCTATATATAGCGAAGGACTAATACTTGAGCCTCCGTCGTTATAGCCATAATCAAAGTACCATATGTCCGTTTCGCCTATGCGGGTCATATGTTTATTGCGGTTAGTCACTGTATTATTGCCTGAGCCATTTGTAGTGTTCCAATAACTGCTGGAATAGAAGTTGACCCAAACATCGCTCCAACCCAAGGTATTCTTGAAATAGATAATATTCTTTTCTGTATATTTGGCAACGAGTCGGCCATCGTAGATAGCTTTGATCTTAATAGTAGCCGTTGTAGTCTCGGTAACGGTATTGGCTCCGTCGTCAGCCGTAATAGAAACGCCGTCTTCTGCTTCCCATTTCTGGAAGGTATAGCCAAATATTTCGGGTGCTGTAAAT
>JAGCFY010000196.1 GCA_017649845.1 Paludibacteraceae bacterium | reverse complement strand
TTGTATTCCGTACGATGCCTACGAAGGCAATGTACCGATGCAGGTATTCGGACGGCATAACATGCAAAACCTGCAAGCCGCCATGCTGGCATGTCATTGCATCGGCGTCTCGCCGGATGATTTCTACCACGAGATCAGTACTTTCACCGGCGCCTCGAACCGTCTGGAGAAAATCTGCGAAACGGCTGATAGCGTGGCGTACAAGGACTTCGCGCACTCGCCATCCAAACTAAAAGCAACCGTTAATGCCGTACGTGAACGGTATCCGGAGAAGAAACTGGTGGCATGCATGGAACTGCATACTTTCAGCAGCCTGATGGCGGATTTTCTACCGCAATATAAGGATTGTATGGCTGAGGCTGATATCGCGTATGTCTATTTTAACCCGAAAGTGATCGAGCACAAACGGCTCACTCCTATCACTGCGGAAGAAGTACGCAAAGCGTTTGGCACGAAAAATGTAGAGGTTTTTACCGAGAGTTTAGCCCTGCAACTCAAGCTACAAAGTCTAGATTTTACCAACACCGCACTGCTCATGATGTCGAGCGGTACTTTTGACGGAATAAACGTAAACGAATTTGCAAAACAATTAATCCATGGATAAGCAAAAAAGACGCGATTACCTGTATATGCGCATGGCGCGTACTTGGGCAGAGAATAGCTACTGCGTGCGCCGCAAAGTAGGTGCATTGCTGGTAAAAAACCAGATGATCATTTCTGACGGTTATAATGGTACTCCTTCCGGGTTCGAGAATATCTGCGAGGACGAGAACAATGTATCCAAGCCCTATGTGCTGCATGCCGAAGCGAATGCACTTACCAAAGTAGCACGATCCAATAACAGTTCCGACGGCGCAACACTTTATGTGACGGCTTCGCCGTGTTTGGAATGCTCCAAGTTGATCATCCAGTCCGGCATCAAGCGTGTCGTTTATGGCGAGGAATATCGCATCATGGATGGCGTAGAACTGCTCAAACGCGCAGGGATAGAGGTCGTTTTCCTGAACGATCAGGTAGATAATTAATAATAATTGACAATGAAAACTCCTCGTTTGCCCTTATTCATCATTTGGGTTTTGATGTTATCAGCAAGTGCTACTCATGCTAATCAGTTGTTAATCAACAGTAATGCAGGAGGTTCCTCTTTTTTGCCTTTGTTAGTTGGTATGGCCAATCAACCAAACCTCAATGTACAGACAATGTACTTCGCCGATCAATTGGTTGAACTCAGCATTGGAGGAACTATCCATGGCATGACTTTCTATCCGGAGTCAGCGCAGCATTGTGACACATTAGGAGCTATTTATACTATTCGGCTATTTGAGATAGATTCCGTTTTAAACCAAGCTATGGTGGATACAACAGGTGCAACTATTGTGTATGAGGGTCCGTTCCCTTTCTGTGAAAAAGAGATGCCCATTGAATTCACAACACCTTATATCTATCAAGGTGGCAACTTGGTGATTGATTGCTCTTTAACAGAGCCTTCGTCCAAGGGTATCAAATTTTTCACTTTCTCTGCAGCCCAAAGATCAAGTGCTGGCTACGTCAAGTATTGGAACGGGGCATCATGGGTGCTTGAAGTCCAGAACCAGCAACCCAAAGTGCTATTTAACTATACGCCAATAGCGAATTTTTGTAGTGCTCCCGAAGACATCCATATTAGTGCAGTAACGCAGACTGATGCAACTATCTCATGGACGGCCAGGAATACGGAGACGGGATGGGAAGTAAGAGTAGATAGTCTCATAGCAGTAGTATCCGTCCCCTCCTATACACTGGAGCAACTCTCTTCTGGCACCACCTACAATAAGACTTTTGCGATTCGTTCCATATGCGAGGCAGGAGACACGAGTGCCATACGGAGTAGCACCCTTCGTTTCACCACTGAGTGTAGCGATGCTCAATTACCTTATGTAGAAGATTTTGAAAGCGCTACACTTAATGCTCTACTACCCTGCTGGACATTTTCAAGCAATACAAGTGTCACTGGCAATGCTTCTAACAAATACCTTTCGCTGAACGGCACAAACGGAACGGCATATGCTATTTCACCGAAGCTGTCAAGACCGGCCAAGGAACTGATGATTTCGTTCTACGAACAAGAACATGCTCAATATAGCAAATGGGGGCCATATGGTCAATGTATTATAGGCACGATTACAGACCCCGCGGATATCTCTACCTTCACACCGCTGGACACCTTACCTGACTCACACGAAATGTATCGTCATGTAGAGTATTTCTTAAAAGATGCTCCTGTCACTGACTATTATGTAATGTTCTACTTCAACATAAACAACCCTGATAAGTTTGGTAGTTACTGCTATATTGATAATGTACAAATCGATTTAATACCTACCTGTTTCCATGTGACAGACCTCCTTCTAGATACAGTATTCGCCACTTCTGCTGAGTTATCCTGGAGTCCTGGGAAGGACGAGCAGGAATGGGATGTGCTAGTGTTGAACACAGGAGGAGATACGTTGTTGAACAACACCGTAACTACTAATCATTGCACGATTACCAATTTGACACATAGAACACCGTATTCGATAGAGGTGTATGTGCGTTCCAATTGCGGCGACGGCGATTTGAGCCGAACGACAACGGCGACTTTCTCTTTCGAGACCCAGATTGCCTGTGGCACGCCAATTATTACTCTGCCGTTCTTTGAGGATTTCGAGAGTACAAGTACCGACACAAGACAAATGCCTCCATGTTGGAATAAGATAATCCGTCCTAGCAGCTGGAACGTTTATCCGTACGTCTATTCTAACTACGCTTATTGCCACTCATGTGACAATACATTGTATATCAAAGGCAATAATTATGGTATATACACCATCCTGCCAGAGTTCTCTATGAATGTCAACAAGTTACAAATCAGTCTCTGGACCCATAATTCGATGGTGGCGTCAGACCATGGTTCGTTCATTATAGGTGCAATGAGCAATCCGAATGATTCTACCACTTTTTTCCCTATAGATACACTTCCTCAAAACACGGCCTTCACTGAGCATTTGGTGTATTTAGATAGAGCCCCAGCCGGCTATAAATATATAGCTATCCTATACGACCGTTTAAGCTCAAGTTCTTCGGCGTCAACAAGTATAATGGATGAAGGTATGATAGATGATATCACGGTGGAGTATGCGCCTGTTTGCTTAGCGTTAGAGGATATTCAACTTGATTCCGTGGGTTCGGATAACGTTATGTTTTCTTGGGAGTCAACGCGTGAAAACCCGTATGGATATGAGGTAACCGTAATTAACGAATACGACAGCTCTGTTATATTATTAGATACTATCTATACAACCTCGGTTCAAATAAGCGATTTGAATTTTTCAAGCGAATACAGACTGATTGTATCGATTGCTACAATCTGTGCGCTTGGACATTCCGAACCATATACAAAGACTTTCATAGTGAAGACGGAGTGCCAACCGACAGATTCATTATATAGAGAGGGGTTCGAGTATTTTGTGGCATACCCCTATCAAGCGCAATCTATCTCTACACCAAATTGTTGGAATGTGATTAATGCTAATAGTCCATATTATGCACAGCGGATATATGCGACTAATACTTCGTCTCTGGTCCATTCAGGCAAGCAAAGTTTGCTTTTCGAATACTCGACTTACTATCCCTCTTATGCTATTATGCCAGAGACGAATGTTAATCTGAGTACTCAGCAAATCTCGTTTTTCTATAAATTGACTGAGACTTATCGTCATGGAGAACTAACGCTTGGTTATTTCCCGAAGGACAATCTGGTGGACTCGGCTTTTGTGGCGCTCACCACAATGACGTTCAAGTCGAGTTGGGACAATTTCAAGAACTATCGGTTAGAGAATGTGCCTGCCGGAGCTCGTATGGCTTTCAAATATTACAATCCGAATATGCCTAACAACGAACATAGTTATGCCGGAGTTGTGATAGACGATATCATAATAGAAGATGTCAATAATTGCCATCCTCCTGTGTCCGTATGGGTGGACTCTATAACCAGCCAATCCGTGCAGATACATTGGCAACCGAAAGATGCAGATAACACTCTTTTCAACGTTGCCATATTATATGGCAAGGACACACTATTCCAAGTACAGGGTTATCCTGATACCATGTGCGTGGTGAGTGGACTTCAATATGCCAAATACTATTTCTTAGACTGCTACATATCTACGATATGTGACGAAAGAACATCTGATGAACTCAAATCGTATGTGGCGTTTGTCACTGAGTGCGCACCGTTTGCGATTCCTTTTGCAGAGAATTTTGATGAGGATAAATTCCCGCTTATGGCTGGTGATATACCATTCTGTTGGCAACAATGGGGCAATCCAAGGACAGGTATGGAATACTGGAATATCGGTTCATACAACGATGGCACCCACACCCACTCAGGAAGTGGTGTATTAGATATGTTTACAGACTCAACATCGTGGAGCATGGTTGCATTACCAGAGTTGGAGGCGAGTGTAGATACATTAATTATCTCGTTTTATTCAAAAATATTCGGCCAGGATGTCAATCAAGCCGTTACACTAGAAGTAGGCTATCTGCCAAGTTCCGCGGATTCCTCTTCTTTCGTATCGGTAGCTACTATTCCGAATTATGAGTTCTATACACTCTCCACTGTCACTTTCCCAGATGCTCCAGAACACGTACACGTAATCGCTTTTCGCTTCGACGGAGGGAGTGCTTTAAGTCAAACATATATTGATGATATCACCATTACAAGCGCTCTTAGCAATGACATTGCAACAGAAGTGATTGGGGCGGACGAACATGCCAAGATTACAAAGTTTATCCATAATGGTCAACTTTTTATTCTCCGTGACGGACTGATATATACAATCTTTGGCACTAAAATTAATAATAAAGAACTATGAAAAAGTACATCTTACCTACCATTACCGTACTGGCTGTCGCTTTAGGCATCATCGTCGGCATGGCGCTGAGTCAGAAAGCGAACGCACAGCGTATCGTGTATCAAAACGGCACGTGGCAGTTAGAGCAATCCAAAGTGGACCGCTTGCTGCAACTGATGGAGACGGCCTATGTGGACGATCTGAATATCGACAGCATTACCGACGAAGTAATGAGCGAACTGGTACAGAAACTGGACCCGCATAGTTCGTATATCCCGAAAGAAGATCTGGAGATGGTGAATTCCGAATTGGCAGGTTCCTTCTCCGGTATCGGCGTTCAGTTCACAATCCAGCAAGATACGGTTCGTATCGTAGCCGTTATTGCAGGCGGACCGAGCGAAGGTGTTGGTGTGCTGGCCGGAGATAAACTGATCACCGTTGATGACAGTGTATTTACTGGCAAGAAAATCAACAATGAGAAAGTAATGCGTACGCTCCGCGGCGAAAAAGGCACGAGAGTCAAACTTGGTGTTTTGCGTGCCGGCGCAAAAGATCCGCTCTATTTCACCGTTACCCGCGGTGATATTCCTGTAACGAGCGTAGATGCGAAATTTATCATTGAGCAAAACGGCAAGAAGATCGGTTTCATCCGTGTCAACAAATTCGGCGAAACGACTTATCGGGAGTTTATCTCTGCTTTGGCAGACCTCTATGCCAAAGGCGCAAGTAGGTATATTGTCGATCTGCGCGAGAATAGCGGCGGCTATATGGAACAAGCTATCCGCATGGCCAATGAGTTCTTGCAACGCGGTGATTTGATTGTGTACTCGCAAGGTCGTGCTTATCCGCGATATGAAGCAAACGCCAATGGTGGAGGACGGTTTAAAGATGTACCGTTAGTTGTGCTGATCGATAATTTCTCGGCATCCGCGAGCGAAATCTTCGCAGGCGCCATGCAGGATAATGACCGTGCAACGATAGTAGGCCGTCGTTCGTTTGGTAAAGGTCTGGTTCAGCAACAGATGCCGTTTGATGACGGTAGCGCTGTGCGACTGACTGTGGCGCGGTATTACACGCCTTCGGGACGTTGCATTCAGAAGCCTTACACGCTGGGCGATCAGGAGGATTATGAGAAAGATTTGCTGGAGCGGTTTGAGCACGGCGAGTTTTATTCGGCGGATTCGATTCATTTTGCCGACACAACGATTTATTACACCAAAGCCGGACGAAAGATGTACGGCGGAGGAGGTATCATGCCGGATGTGTTTGTAGGTCGTGATACTACACTTAATACACCGTGGTTTAACCAATGTGTCAATCTGGCTTACACGTATCAATTTGCATACCAATATACGGATAAACACCGTAAAGAGCTGAGTAAATTCAAAGACTGGCAATCATTGGAGCAATATCTGCTTAAGCAGAATGTCTTACGCGAGTTCGTTGCCTTTGCCAAAGATAAAGGTGTTGAACCCAACGAAGCAGAGATAGCTAAATCCAAACCACTCATGGTACGTCTGCTGAATGCATATATAGTACGAAATATCTTGGGCGACGACGGATTCTTCCCGCTTTTTGAGCGAGATGATGAGATCACGAAGAAAGCAGTTGAGTTACTCTCCAAGTAAGCAGTTAAAAATCTATAAAAAAAGGCAACCATGATGGCTGCTTTTTTTCATTTATAACGCTTTCAGAGCGGCTAAAACGAATTGGTAGAATTTCTGTACTGTAGCGATATTGACGCGTTCATCCGGACTATGCGGATGTTCGATCGTCGGGCCGAAGGAGATCATTTCCATTCCTTCGTATTTTGCACCGATAATACCACATTCGAGACCGGCATGAATGGTCACGATGCGCGGTTCTGCACCAAACTCCTTGAGATACGTCTCTTTCATTGTCTTCAGCAGGTTGCTCTTGAAATTCGGTTTCCATCCGGGATATGCGCCGGAGAACTCCACTTCTGCTCCGGCCAGCGAGAAAGCAGACTGAATGATAGAGGCTAACTCTTCTTTGCGACTCTCGACACTCGAGCGAGTCAGACAGAAAGCAGTTACCTTGCCTTCTTCCGTTTTGATCATCGCCAGGTTATTACTTGTCTCTACGATATCCGGCATCTCCGGTATCATGCGATATACGCCATGCGGGCAGAGCGTAACTGCATGAATCAGGAAATCTTGTACATCTTCCGGCATCTCTTTCTTCGGGCACTCTACTTCTTTTGCCGTGAAATGCAAGTCGGTTTCTATGCCATCGTATTCGCGCAGCCATAGATCTTCGTAGCGATCAACGAGATCCTGCAGATCCTGATAACTCTCTGCCGGAATAGTAATAACAGCCGATGCTTCACGCGGAATAGCATTACGGAGCGAACCGCCTTCTACACAAGCCAGACGTGCTTCATAATTAGCTACTGCATCTTTGAGGAAACGGAACAACAGCTTAATCGCATTGGCGCGCTGGAGATGGATATCG
>JAGCFY010000195.1 GCA_017649845.1 Paludibacteraceae bacterium | reverse complement strand
GGTAAATGCACAGGTGTTGGAAGAAGGTGAATCGGCATTGGTCTACTACAGCCCTAAGACTGCGCTGATATTAGAATTCAATTACACGGTAGAAACCCAGGAACGTGGCTTATTCGCCGAATATGCGGAGGAGATGTTGGGCGTGACAGATTTTGTGCAAGAGACATCGAGCGTTTGTACCATCAAGGATGTGATGATAGGTACTACAACAGCAACCGACTACAACCGCCCGCACAAAGTAAATAACGAAAGCGGGATTCCGATGTTGCTGAATATCAGTGACAAGGGTTTATTAACCGGTTATAATGTTCCGATGCCGGAGAAGAAGGCAACACCCAAAAACGATAAGAATACACAAAAACCGCGTAGGATTAGTTCCGTATCCGTAGCTCCTTATCCGGAAGAAGTATTGAAAGCCGCCACACCTCAAGCACAGGCTTTTGAGGTAGCCAAACAGATCTTCCATATTCGTGAGACGAGAATGTACCTGCTGAATGGCGAAGTGGAGCATGCTCCGGCAGATGGGAAAGCGATGGAACTGGTATTAGGTGAACTGGACAAACAAGAGCGAGAACTAACTGAACTGTTTATTGGAAAGAAAACCATTCGCCGCGAGCAGAAGAAAGTGCAGATCGAACCGAATAACAACGGAGAATTTCTGTTTTTCTCGGATGAGAACGGTTTCACGGATAGTGACAACATCGATGCAGATACGATTGAAGTGAAGATGATTTGTCAGAAACAAGCACCTCAACCATTGGATCCGAAAGCGAAGAAAAAAGGCGGTGAGTTATCGCAGATAGTATATAATATACCGGGATTCTGCAGCGTGAATGTGCTGTACAAAGGACATACTTTAGCCAGCCGTTCTGTTCCGGTAGCGCAGTTAGGCGCGGACATTGCTGTTCCAAAGAGTTGGTTTACCGGCAAAGAATTACCGAAAATTATCTTTAGCGAGAAAACAGGAAATATTATTTCTATTTCGAAATGAGAAAAATAGCATTCATAGCAGCTTTATTATCGGCGGTATGCCTCTCGGCGCAAGAGATAAACTGCACCGTGACAGTCAATTCGGATCAGATAGAAGGTTCGAACAAGCAAGTGTATGAGACACTCAAAACGGCGATAGAGGAATATATGAACCAGAACCGCTGGACCAACATGACCTACGCTGAGAAAGAGAAAATCGAATGCAGTATGTTGCTGGTAGTGAAAGAAGCGGCGGATAATATGTATAAATGCGAGATGACACTGCAAAGTCGTCGTCCCGTTTACGGTACGTCCTACACTACTCCGCTCCTGAATTTCAAGGACAACAATTTCAATTTTACCTATCAGGAGTTCGATCGTATTGAATACCAGCAGAATACATTCACGACGAACCTGACAGCTATGCTGGCTTATTATTGCTATCTGATCATCGGCCATGACCAAGATAGTTTTCAGCGTCTCGGTGGCACACCTTTCTTCCAGCAATGCGAGGAGATTGTCAATGCGTGCCAGAGCGCGAGCATGGAGAGCATCGAGCAGAAAGGATGGCTGGCTTTTGATAGCAACAGGAATCGCTATGCGTTGATTAACAATCTGTTAGACGAAGCTTTCAAGAAATACCGCAATTATTATTATGAGTACCATCGTCTGGGTTTGGACGAGATGAGCGGCAATGTGACAAACGGTCGTGCGCGCATTGCAGAGGGTATGCCGGTACTTAAAGAAGCCTACCGTGCGCGTCCAGCTACCTATGTGATCAATACGTTTCTGGATGCAAAAGCAGAGGAACTGGTGGATATTTTCAGCAAAGGAACGGATAAAGAGAAGAAAACCGTGTATGATCTGTTGATGGATATCGACCCAACGAGACAAACAACATACGACCGAATGAACGAATAATGTTAAAGCATTTACACATACAAAATTACGCCTTGATCAGCCATCTGGATATCGATTTCGGTGCTGGATTTTCGGTTTTAACTGGTGAGACAGGTGCCGGAAAGAGTATCATTCTCGGTGCGCTGGCTCTGGTGTTAGGCGCGCGCGCAGATAGCAAAGTTATCACGGACGGAGAAGACAAATGTATCATTGAGGCGGAATTTGATGAAGGCATCATCCGCCGCGAACTGTATTCCAACGGCAAAAGCCGTTCGTTTGTGGACGACAGTGTTGTGACGTTACAGGAACTGAAAGTGCTGGCTAACAAACTGATCGACATTCACTCCCAGCATGCTAATCTGCTGATAGAGAATGCGGATTTTCAATTAGAGGTAGTGGACGCCGTAGCGCAAAATGAGGCTCTTAGAGAGACATACAGCATTGATTTTGAATCTTATACTGCTTCAGTAGAGGCTTTGCATAAACTGCAGGCCTTGGCAAAAAAGAGCCAGCAAGATGCCGATTATATCCAGTATCGGTTTAAACAACTGGATGAAGCGGAACTGCAAGAAGGTGAACTGGAAGAGTTGGAGCAGGAGCAGTACCAGTTAAGCCATGCGGAAGAGATCCAACAAGCGCTGCAAACAGCAGTAGAGGCGCTGAGCGGCGAGCAAGGAAGTGCTATTGATGCATTGCGTGCATGCCGCTTGGACGATGCGGCTCCGGAACTGCAAGAGCGGATTGAGAGTGCGCGGATTGAAATACAGGATATAGCGGAAGAAGCGGAACGAATGATGAACCGCATCGAGATGGATCCGCAGCGGCTGGAATGGGTGGAAGAACGAATCGGGATGCTGGAGGAACTGAAGCATAAATTCAGCGCAGAAACAATAGCGGAACTGATCGCAATGCGGGATGAGTTAGCCGAACAGGTGAACCGTTTGGACTCATTCGATTTTGATATCGACCAGGCTCAGAAAGAAGTAACCGCAAAACGTGCTATCTTAACCAAGTCTGCCAAAGCCCTGACAGAAAGCCGCAAAGCGGTAATAAAACCTATTTGCGGGCGGCTGGTAGAAGGTCTCAAACGGCTCGGTGTCACGCATGCCAAAGTGGAAATACCTGTTCTTGCCACGGAAGATTTCACTCCTTCCGGATGCGACGAGGTACAGATCCATTTTGCAGCAAACCTCAATCAGAGTTTGCGTAATGTGAGCGAAGTGGCCTCCGGCGGTGAAATCAGTCGTTTGATGCTATGCGTCAAAGCGATGATAGCCAGTACTAAAGGTCTGCCGACAATTATCTTTGATGAGATTGACACCGGTGTGAGCGGCGATATAGCTACTCAAATGGCTGCTATCATGCGTGAAATGGCTAAGAGTCGGCAGATCATTGCCATCACCCATTTGCCGCAGATAGCTGCATTGGGAGAGAGCCATTACAAAGTGTATAAAGCTGACACTGCAACCCGCACAGAAACGCATATCAGCCGTCTGAACGAGGAAGAACGAATCCAAGAGATCGCTTCTATGCTAAGCGGCAAAAACACAACAGAAGCGGCAATTAAAACAGCAAAGGAATTATTATGTTGCCATTAGCAGAAAGAATGCGTCCAAAGACGCTGAACGAATACATAGGCCAGAAACATCTGGTAGGTGAAGGAGCCATCCTGCGGCAGATGATAGAGAGCGGCAATATTGCCAGTTTTATCCTTTGGGGTCCTCCGGGCGTAGGAAAGACGACTCTGGCGCGTATTATTGCGCATCAACTACAGCGACCGTTCTACACGCTGAGCGCTGTGACAAGCGGCGTGAAAGAGGTGCGGGATGTGATCGACAAAGCGAAACGCAACGCCAGTATAAATAGTGGCTTGTTTGCTCCGGCAGACAGCAGAAGTCCTATCCTTTTCATTGACGAGATCCATCGTTTCAGCAAGAGCCAGCAGGATAGTTTGCTCGGCGCAGTGGAGGAAGGAACGATTACGCTGGTAGGTGCTACGACCGAGAACCCGAGTTTTGAAGTCATTACTCCCCTACTCAGCCGCTGTCAGGTGTATGTACTCAAATCGCTGGATAAGGCGGATTTGCTGGAGTTGCTCAACAGAACTCTGACACAAGATGAGTATATCCGCTCACTGGGTTTGGAAGTAAGAGATACAGAGGCGCTGTTGCGATATAGCGGAGGCGACGCACGTAAATTGCTCAATATCATCGAGTTAGTAAGCAATAGCGGTGTCAAGATCATTGACAACGAAACGGTAACAAAGCAGCTGCAGCAAAATCCGGTGGCATATGATAAAGATGGCGAGATGCATTATGATATTATCTCGGCGTTCATCAAATCTGTTCGTGGTAGTGACCCGCAGGCTGCTCTTTACTGGCTTGCACGGATGATAGAAGGCGGCGAAGATCCGAAGTTCATCGCGCGGCGACTTGTGATTTTGGCCAGTGAAGATATAGGTCTGGCAAATCCGAATGCGATGTTACTGGCCAACACCTGTTTTGATGTAGTGAATAAAATCGGCTGGCCGGAAGGACGCATTCCTTTGGCTGAGACAACAATCTATCTGGCTACCTGCAAGAAGGACAACTCGGCTTACCTGGCGATAGACAGCGCTTTGGCGAAAGTGCGCGAGACAGGTAACTTACCGGTGCCTTTGCATCTGAGGAATGCACCTACATCCCTGATGAAAGAATTAGGCTACTCGGACGGCTATAAATACCCGCATGATTTTCCGGGACATTGGACAGAACAGCAGTATTTGCCGGATGAATTGCTGGGGACGATATTTTGGAAGAAAGATTAGTGGCGGGACTGTATATACATATTCCGTTTTGCAAGAAGCGCTGCTCGTATTGCGATTTCTTCTCCACGACCCTTTTGGCGCGGCAGGATGAATACCTCGCAGCGGTAGCCAAAGAGATAGAGGCACGAAAGGACGAAGCAGCAGAACCGATTCGCACCGTGTATATCGGAGGAGGAACACCGAGCACATTGAGCATTGGGGGGCTAACAGCTATTAACCAGCTAATTACCAGCTATTCGATAGCTGAATATACCTTCGAACTCAACCCCGGAGATGCGACAAAGGAATATTTTCAGCACTTGCTGGCAAACGGCGTAAACAGGCTTTCCATCGGTATTCAGTCGTTTCAGGACAATCTGTTACGGTTAATCGGCAGAAGGCACGATGCAAAGCAAGCTATTCAGGCCGTCCGGATGGCACAGGATGCGGGATTTGAGAATATATCGATTGATCTGATGTACGCTCTACCTACGCAAACGATGGAGCAATGGAAGGCGGATATAGAAACAGCGTTGAGCCTGCATATACAGCATATTTCGTGCTACGGTCTGATGTATGAAGAAGGTACAACATTGACACGGCAAAGAGACGCCGGAGTTATAGAACCGATCGACGAAGATACAGAGAACGCCATGTACGATTACATATGCGAGCGACTCAAAAAAGCAGGGTTTGTGCATTATGAGGTAAGCAATTTTGCATTACAAGGCTTTGAGGCGCAGCATAACAGCAGTTACTGGGATGGTACACCTTACATAGGTATAGGCGCGGGCGCGCATAGTTATATAGGAAATGTACGGAGTTGGAATCCGAAGAATCTGGATGCCTACATTCGGGGAATAGAAAACGGCGATTTAGTGCGCGAGAGCGAGACATTGACTGAGGAAGACCTGTATAATGAACGGATCATGTTAGGCATGAGAACGAACCAAGGTGTGCCCGACTCATTCGTGAGTCGAAACCGAGTCGTTCTCGAGTTATTAAAAGCAAATGGACTCCTTCGGGAGACCGAAGATAAACGCATCGTAGCGACGCAAGAAGGGCTACATGTATTGAATAGAATAATTGAAGATCTAATGATATGAAAAAAAATTGGTACAAACCTTTTTTACTATGGTTCTGGGGGCTTTTCCTCGGAGGCCTGTTTGTGGCATTTTTAGTTATCTGGCTCATCACCAAAGGAGCATTGGGTTACTTGCCTCCGCTGGAAGAACTGCAAAACCCGAAAAACACTTTTGCCAGTGAGGTAATCTCGGCCGACATGCAATCATTGGGCCGCTATTATCGGTATGAAAACCGTATAGGCGTGCAATATACAGATCTGTCTCCGGATCTGATCAATGCGCTGATTGCAACCGAGGACGTACGTTTTTATGATCATACAGGCGTGGATTTCAAATCCATGTTCCGTGCGATATTGAAATTAGGTCGCGCAGGTGGAGGTAGTACGTTGACCCAGCAGTTGGCTAAGCAACTATGGTCTCCGCGGGCAAATAATATCTTCGAGCGTGCGATGCAGAAACCTATTGAGTGGGTTATTGCGACCAAGCTTGAGCGGCTCTATTCCAAGGATGAGATCCTATTGATGTATCTCAACCAGTTCGATTTTCTTTATAACGCTGTAGGTATTCAGTCCGCGTCGCAGGTGTATTTCTCCACTACTCCGGCTAAACTGAAGATGGAAGAGGCGGCCATGCTTGTCGGAATGTGTAAGAATCCTTCGCTCTATAATCCTGTACGCCATCCCGTACGGGCTACAAATCGTCGAAATACTGTGCTCGGACAGATGGAGAAATACGGCTATATTGATGAAGCAATGCGCGATTCATTAGCTTCCCTACCGCTCGAAATTCATTATAGTTCGGTGGACCACAAACAAGGTCTTGCGCCTTATCTGCGTGAGTATTTGCGAGTCGTGCTTACCGCCAAAGAACCGAAAGAGAGCGATTATTCGGAATGGAACCAACAGCAATATAAACTGGATTTATGGCAATGGGAGAATAACCCGCTGTACGGTTTTTGCGAGAAAAACAAAAAACCGGATGGCACTAAGTACGACCTATATCAAGACGGATTAAAGATCTATACGACAATCGACTCGCGGATGCAACGCTATGCAGAAGAAGCAGTAAGTGAGCATATGCAGGAACAGCAAAAATCATTCTTCAAGGAACTGAAGAAGAAAAAGAATGCTCCTTTCTCCCGCTCGTTGAGTCAAGCTGAGATAGACGGTATTATGAACCGTTCAATCCGCCAGACCGATCGTTACCGGAACATGAAACGCGCAGGAATCAGTAATGATTCGATCATGGCTGCTTTCCATACACCGCGGGAGATGCAGGTCTTCTCTTATGATAAAGGATTGATTGATACGGTATTAAGTCCGTATGACTCAATCAAATGGCTCAAGAGTTACCTGCGTTGTGGCTTTATGTCTATGGACCCGCATACTGGCCATGTGAAAGCATATGTAGGCGGACCCAATTTCTCCTATTTCCAATATGATATGGTAACGAAAGGTCGCCGTCAGGTAGGTTCTACAGTCAAACCGTATCTTTATACGCTCGCGATGGATGAAGGAATGTGGCCGTGCGAAAAGACGGTAAACGAACCTATAACACTCTATGATGCAAACGGCAGGGAATGGAGTCCGCGCGACACACATGATAAATACCGAGGCGACACAGTGACACTTACCTGGGGACTGATGAACTCCTCTAACTGGATTTCAGCCTATCTAATGTCGCTTTTTACACCGGAACAACTGGTCAAAATGATGCAATCATTCGGTATTCAAGGCCAGTTGGATCCTGTGATCTCCCTCTGTCTCGGTCCGTGTGAGGTGAGCGTGGAAGAGATGGTAGATGCCTATACCACTTTTGCCAACAAAGGTATTCGTACCGAACCGCTTTATGTGACGCGTATTGAAGACAGCAACGGTAATATTATCGGTATGTTTACGCCTCGCACGCATGAAATCATTAGCGAAACTACAGCTTATAAGATGATTCATATGCTCCGTGCTGTCATGGATCACGGTACCGGTGTGCGCGTGCGGTTCAAATACGGCGTGAATGCTCCAATGGGAGGCAAAACAGGTACTACCAACAACAACTCCGACGGATGGTTCATGTGCTTCACTCCTTCGCTGGTATGCGGCACATGGGTCGGCGGCGAGGACCGTGGCATACATTTTGATAACATGGCTGAAGGACAAGGTGCGTCCATGGCACTGCCTATTAACGCGTTATATATGAAAAAAGTATTGGCTGATCCGGATTTAGGCTATAATCCTACAGAGCAATTTGACGTACCGAGATGGTTTGATCCGAATGAAGGATGTAACTAAATACATAGTATTTCTTCTTTTGCTTTGCTTGGTCAAACCCATGCAAGCGCAATTGAATACCGATCGTATTACAGCGATCGGACGGAATGCGTTGTATTTCGAGGACTACGTGCTGTCGATCCAGTACTTTAACCAAGTCATTCATCTTAAACCCTATCTGGCAGAACCCTATTTCTATCGATCAATCGCCAAGATCCAACTGGAAGATTATCAAGGTGCACTCAAGGATTGCAATGCAGCTATCGAACGCAATCCATTCTCGCCCGGTTACTATTATGCACGAGGATATATCTACCGCCAGTTGAATGAGTTAGAGAAAGCGGAAGCCGACTATACCGAAGCACTGCATTTCTCTCCGGAGAACAGGACTTATATGCTGCTTCGTGCCGACACTCGGGCGCAGATGAAGCATTATGACGCGGCACTGGAAGATATCGAGCAAATGCTCAAGCGTGAACCTCAGTCCGCCAGTGTTTGGAGCGAGAAAGGACATATCTGTATCCTTAAAAAGGATACACTCACTGCATTGGATGCTTTTGAGAATGCGTCCAAATACGACAAGAGCAACCCTGCTGTATGGTCGGCACTCGGTGTAACAAACCTGATGTTAGAGCGGGAAGATGAGGCATATGTCCAACTGACACAAGCAATTAACTTAGGTTCCAAATGGGCAGGAGATTACATCAATCGCGGTGTGATTCATTACCGCAGACACAACTACCGCGGGGCTTTGAGCGATTATGACCAAGCCGTCAAGATAGCGCCTCGCGATGCAGATTGCTATTATAACCGCGGTGTAATGCGTCAAGAGGTTGGCGATTATAATCGTGCGCTGGAAGACCTGAATACCGCTATTTCACTGGCTCCTGAACGCACGGAGATGCGCTATCAACGGGCACTCGTAGAGATGCAACTCAAGCAATGGAAGGCTGTTGTCAAGGATATGCAGACCATGATAGAGCGGTATCCGTATTTCTTACCTGCCTATTACTTGGCAGCACAGGCCAAAGCGCAACAAGGCGATCAAAGAGGAGCGTTCCAGTTCCGGCAGAAAGCGCAAGACTTGGAATCTCGCAAGGATCAGATACAAGCCCAACAAGCCACTCAGCCGAACACCGATATGCTGATAGCTCAAGCACAGCCGCAAAAGAAAGATCACCGCAAAGAATTCTCTACCTCTACCGCGCAAAATCAAACGGAATTACCGGATGAGGAACAGAAATACGACTCACAGACACGCGGAACGGTACAAAAACGCTACCAGGACGTAGTAAACGAACCGAATATCGTGCTCAGTTACTATAGCCAGGATCTTAGTCTGCGTCGCACCAATTATTATCATCCTTTGGTGGACCTGCTCAATAAACGCGATGCACTGCCGGCTTCACTGCGGTTCACGAGTCAGGAAATGGCCCTGACAGCAGAAATGGTGGATTATCATTTCACCCAGATAACACGCCTTTCTCGACTCATAGACGAAGCTCCTTCGGCTTGGTTATATCTGGCGCGAGCCGTAGAGTTTGCTATCGTTCAGGATTATACGAGTGCGATCGATGATTGTACACGCGCGGCTTTATTGGCTGATAAGAACTTGGAACCTATCCTCTATTTCTGCCGCGCTAACTGGCGATACAGGCTTTTGGAATACCAGCGTGCTACCGGCGAGAAAGAAGCGACCGCCAACATGGATTTTGATATCATGTTACGCGATTATGATCAGGTGTTAAGGATGCAACCGGACTTTGTTTTTGCGCTCTATAACAAAGCTAATATTCTTTGTGCGCAAAAGGAATATAAGGATGCTATAGACTATTATACGCGGGCTATAGCGCAGGACGTTGAATTCGCTGAAGCCTATTTCAACAGAGGTTTGACTTATGTCTATATTGGCGAAAATGAGAAAGGTCTGGCGGACTTGAGCAAAGCCGGTGAATTAGGTATATACCAAGCCTATAACATGATTACGCGGTTTAAATAGCAGAAGATGAGAGGAAAATGGACATATGATACGCATTGGCAGCGAGGGATTCTATTCCTTGTGCTTTGTACTTTGTCCCTTGGTACCTCCTCTCAGGTGCTGTACGAAATCAGCAAGGGTGGCGCGCAAAAGAAATCTTATGTCCTGGCGACCAATAAGTTCGTTGAGATGCAGTTTCTGGATACTATTCCTAATGTGTTTAAATGCTTTGCGCAATGCAAAAAAGTAGTAACAGAATTTGCCATGCAGGACTATGAAGCGATTGCTGCACTACGTCAGGCTGCCATCCTGCCCGACTCGGTCAAATTGAGCAATTTCTATAGCGAAAGCGAATACGAATATATAGATAATAGTCTTCGCATTAATTTAGGCATGGGTTTGGATAAGTTATGCCGGATGAAACCTTCGTATTTAACGGAGATGTTTCGGACCGAATTGATGCGGCAATGGCTTCAGTATGATGAGCAAAAATCGATGAACGGATTCTTTGAGTCTGTAGCGGCAGAACGCAATATGCCGGTAGTGGGTCTGGATAATATAGGAGAGACGATGTATATGCTTTTTGACCGGGAACCCTTCCATTGGCAATGTACGGAACTAAAGAAAGTAATCGAATATCCGGAGAACGAAGTGAAGCAAGAGCGCACGCTACGCGAGATGTACCGTTCGGGACGCTTGGCCGATATAGCGTATCAGGTAGAAGGACCGAACAACACGAGCTCCATCTCCTTCTCGGATTACAAGGTCTATTGTTCTCGCAATGAGCAGTGGGTCAAGCGGTTAAAGCCGATCTTGAAAGAAGGCAGCGCATTTATCGTGCTGGATGCTATTTACCTGGGCGGTGAGAAAGGATTATTGCAACAACTGCGCGCAGCAGGATATCGTGTTAGACCGGTAAATAGAGGTCTGAGAGCTGGCAAAGAATGAAAATGAATAAAATAATAAATGATAAATAAGATGAAAAAGGTATTTTCTGTAATGGCAGCGCTGGTAATTGCGCTGAGTATGAGTGTTAATGCAGCGGAACGCGGCAAGTTTATCCATGTGGATGCCTCGGTAAACAAGAATCTGAAACCTCAGATTGCTTTCTGCCAGGAGCACAAGGATGGTAAAGACATCACTACCCTGATCGTAAAAACCGTCAACACCAATGAGTACTATGAGTTTACGGACGAATCGCGTATCTTGCTCCGTTTTGCGGACGGCAAAGTAGCACGTCTTAACAAAGTTGCCGGCAGTGAGGTGAAGAAAAACAAAGCTACCGAGAAAGTGGCTCGCGCTACGATCACCAAATACTGGACGGAGACGAGTTATGAGGTGTCGCCGGAAGTGATTTCTGCGCTCGAGGCAGGAGTAGCTATTATCAAAGTGCGTGTGGTATTCAAGGCAAATGATGCAAAGGATTATGATATAGCAGAAGGCTATCAGGCTAAGATGTCGGCCGATCTGCTCAAATCGTATCAAGAGGCTGCTCTGAATAACAAAAAAAGCAACACAGACTTAAGTGATGAGGATTTCTAAGTACATAGTACTTACATTGTTTATTATAGCGGTCTTGCTGCCGGCTAATGCTACTATCGGCATGCGCGAGTTAGGCGACTCGCTAATGGCTTATACTGGTTTTTCGTCTGTATGGAGTCCGAAGGTGCGCGTCAAGAACATGCGTATTGACGACAATTCCGTTACCCTGAAAACCAATGCAACATTAAAGGATTATCGCTGGACAGACGAAAGCATTGCAGATGTAAAAAGCAAAGTGAGCAACTGGGTGCTGGGCACTCCGGACGGAAAGGTAACTATTTACAGCGCCGGAACAGAGATTGAGGAGTATATCACTGCATGCGCCAAGTCGCAAGTGCCTACTACCCGATGCAAACTATCGAGCGACCGCTACTGTGACCTGACGGACAAAACCGTTGTGCTCTACCCCAGTCATGGTATGTATTACAACCGCGACCGGGACGAATGGATCTGGCAGCGCGCTACGCTTTGGACGACCGTAGAAGATCTGTACAGCCAGGAATATGTACGTGTTATCCGGCGAATGCTGGAGAATGCAGGTGCTATGGTCCTCATGCCGCGTGCTTCGTTAGAGCAATCGGAACTCGGTGCATCCGGCATGCCACAATGGGCTGAAGGTGCACGCTATTGGCTGATGAGCCAAGGTGCAGACTCCGCGATCTGGAATCTTTATGAAGGCGATGAATACAAGGATGATATGAAATGTCGGGCTATGTGGGTGAATGCGCAAGAAACGCCCATAGATCTTTGTATCGCCTTCCATACAGATGGACAGGATAGCGGCAATGACAGCACTATTATCGGTACATTGGTCATTTATACGGCGAAAGATGACGAAGGACGTACGGAACTGCGGGACGGACGAGATCGCGAAAAGACAAATAGAAATCTGGCAGACTGGATCCAGACGCAAGTGACAGAAGATCTGCGGCATATAGCACCGGAATGGACGCGGCGACAGTTGCATGAAGCCAACTACTGCGAGTCGCGTGTGCCTGTTGTACCAAGTATCATCCTCGAATTACTGAGCCATAAGAATATGGCGGATATGAGGTACGGCTTGGATCCAAACTTCCGCTTTACCGCAGCAAGAGCCGTGTACAAGGGTATTTTGCGCTACCTGAACGGTCGCGATGCTACGGTGCAGCCTTTACCTGTGGAACAATTGGCTATTGACAAGAACGGCTTGCTGCGGTGGGAAGAAAAGACCGATAGTTTGGAGCCCAGTGCCACTCCCTCTTATTACATGGTTTATGTCCAGGAAAATGAAGGAGAATGGGATGTACAGCAGGTAGATAAAGCCACGCAGATCCAATTGGATTTGAAGCGTGGCGTGCGCTACAACTACTATGTAGTTGCGGGCAACGACGGAGGATTAAGTCTGCCTAGTCCGATGATAAGCGCATATCTCAGCGATCAGGAAGAAGCGCCTTTCGCTTATATCGTAGATGGTTTTACGGAAGTCTACGGACCGGAATGGTTTGCAGATAGTCTGTATGCCGGTATTGTTCCGGGATCGTTTGCTTGTGAGGATGGTTTCACCTGCGCCTATCTGGGCCAACAATGGGATTATAACCGCTCGCATCCATGGAAGAATGACGATAACTGCGGTTTTGGCGCTTGTTATCGAGACCATGCGGGGCAACTTACGATAGGTAACACGCATGATTGGTCTGTTCAGCACGGCCGGGAACTGCGCAAGATGCGAATCAGTTATGTCAGTGCCACGCAAGGCCTTGCGCAGATCGACTCTACTGCGACGATCGTTGATATTGTCTGCGGCCGACAAAGGAAACCGCTCACGGACTCGCTACAAGAGCAATTAGCGGCCTATATCGCTCATGGTGGACGGGTTTTGCTCAGTACCGATCATTTCAGCGCAATGGATCCTGTTTGGACAAAGATGTATCTCCATGCCTCTTTCTATGCGGCGAAAGGCACTCACAGCGGACGTGTAAAGAGCCCGCGGCACAGAATCTATCAGTTGATGCTGGAACCCAATGAGCAGCAGTTATTTACCTCTTCGCCGGAGGGCCTAAAAGCCGAGAAAGACGCCGTTAAAATGGCAACGTACGAGGACATGCGCTGTCCCGCCGCAATCGGGTTCGACCACAAGACCTTGGTATATGGTTTCCCGCTCGAAGCCGCTATGGATTTTGAGAAGATTTATCGCCATTCTATTGAATGGTTGCTGGAGAAATAAGAATGAAAAAGAAGAACTTACCTGTTTTTGAGAACGTAGAGATCACCGGTGTAGCCGCGGAAGGCAAAGCACTCGTGCGCATTAACGACATGGTGTGTTTTGTGCCTAACTGTGTGCCGGGGGATATTGTGGATCTGCAAGTAACGAAGAAAAAACACTCCTTCATGGAGGCGAAAGTGCTGCGTATTGTCAAGCCGAGCGAGGTACGCTGCGAAGCGCGATGCAAACATTTCGGTGTCTGCGGAGGATGTAAATGGCAGATCCTGCCCTATGCAGAGCAACTGAAATACAAACAGCAGCAGATCGTCGATAATCTCACCCGCATCGGTAAGATCGCTTTGCCCGAAATCAGTACTATACTGGGATCCAAGCATAT
>JAGCFY010000194.1 GCA_017649845.1 Paludibacteraceae bacterium | reverse complement strand
TGACAGTCATCGAATGCGCAAGAGCCGCGAAGACGGAAATATCTATGAATACGACTATAAATGGACCAATAACACGTTCGTCGGCGGGGCTATACACAAGCATAGCGGTGCTAATGTGCATTACCATGTAGAAGGGCAAGTGTGCGTAGTGGGATATAAGATCGGTGAGTTTGACGTACATGGCAAATTAGAGACGAAGTTCCAAGCCGGTAAGTATCCGATGTTGATCGCTGCCCGGGCATACGCCAAGAGCGAGACGCCCAATTACTATCTGCAGCATTTCCGGTCGAACCACCTGCGATGGGACAATGAGTTCGGATTTACGTACCGGTTCTTAGGCGGTGCAACGATAAGTTACCTCTATAAATGGCTGAAACCGCGGATTGATTTCAGTTTCGAGAATCAGACGAATCCTATTTACATCTCTTCTGCCGACTGGAAGCCTCGGCAATATAACGGAAACGTACAGATCTTCACGGGTGATGTAGGACTGGATCTCACCACGCCGTGGATCAATCTGGAGAACCGCGCTGTCATACAATACTCGACGAACGACAGCGTGATGCCCGTACCGTTGGTAATCCTGCAACATCGGTTGTATTATCACGGTACGTGGTTCAAAGCGCTGGACGCGCAGATAGGTGTGGACTTGCGCTATTTCACGCGCTACCACGCGCCGACGCTATGTCCCGCAACAAGTATGTTTGCCACCCAGCAGGAGACGAATGTGGGCAATTACCCTTGGATGAACGTATATGCAAGTTTCTATGTGCGTTCCATCCGTTTGCGCTTCTTTGCGCACTATCAGCACCTGAACCATTTATTTATGAAAAAGAACATAGACTACCTCACTATGCCGAATTACCCGACGAACCGCGATGTATTCCGCGCCGGCATAGCATGGCATTTTTATAACTGATAATTGACAAAATGGCAGTCCAAGACTGACAAAATACGATTAGCACGATTTTTGCTGTAGAAAAAAGCATGCAAGTAACACAAAATTTAAATAAGATATTATACTACGCTCACGATGAGGCCGAGCGGTTGCGATGCACGACGGTAGAACCGGAGCATCTGTTGTTGGCTATCATCCGCTTGGGCGAAGGTTCGGCGTACGAACTGCTCAAACAGACAGATTTCGTACCGGAAGAAGCCAAAACGCAACTGGATAAAGATCTGCGCGTCGAGAAACATGCATTGCCGGACGCTATCACCCGCAGTCCGCAGGTAGAGCGTATTCTTCGCATAGCAGAGGGTATCAGCCGCGAGTATCAGGCGGAGGTGATCGGTTCAGCGCATCTGCTGCTGGCTATCATGCGCGAACAGATTAACCATGCGGCCACTTATCTGGAGGGGACATGGAATATCAGTTACCAGCAACTGGTGGAACTATACGGTCAGCCGCATTACTCGACTGAAACGCCCAAAGACGGTTCTGAATCTATGGGCGATGTGAATGACAGTAGCTGGCAGCCTCAGCGCAATGCGCGTAAAAACAGCGCTACGACTGCATTAGACAAATATGGCCATGACCTGACCAAACAGGCAGAACAAAGGTTGTTAGATCCGGTAGTAGGCCGCGAAGTAGAGATTGAGCGCGTAGTGCAGATTTTAAGCCGGCGCAAGAAAAACAATCCGATTCTGATCGGCGAACCGGGTGTAGGTAAATCCGCCATTGTGGAAGGTCTGGCATTGCGGATCATGAGCAATGAAGCAGGTGCACTACGGGGTAAACGGATTGTGACACTGGATATTGCTTCGATGGTAGCCGGTACTACGTACCGCGGTCAGTTCGAAGAACGAATGAAACAAGTGATTACCGAATTGCAGAACCATCCGGAAATAATTCTTTTCATCGACGAGATTCACACCCTTATCGGCGCCGGCAATGCGTCCGGTTCGCTGGATGCGGCGAATATCCTGAAGCCGGCCTTAGCGCGCGGCGAAGTACAATGTATCGGTGCTACGACGACAAGCGAGTATGCCAAATCGATCGAGAAAGACGGAGCTTTGGAGCGTCGTTTCCAGAAAGTGGCAGTACGCCCGACGACGAGCGAAGAGACCGTTCATATCTTAGAGCGGCTGAGCGAGCACTATGCCCAATACCACCACGTGGTATATACAGAGGAAGTGATCAAATGCTGCGTGAGTCTCAGTGAGCGGTATATCACCGACCGCGCATTCCCCGACAAAGCCATCGATGTGATGGACGAAGTAGGAGCACGAAGCCGCACGATGCAAAACGAAGCAGGCACCCCGAGTGAAGTACCCTATATCGTGACGCCGGACGATGTGGCGAACGTAGTGAGCATGATGAGTGGCGTACCGGTTCAACGTGTAGCTACCGCTGAGAACGAACGCCTTCGCACGATGGGCGAAACGCTGCGCAAGAAAATCATCGGGCAGGACAAAGCCGTGGACACCGTTGTCCGTGCTATCCAGCGCAGCCGCCTGGGGTTAAGAGATCCTAAACGACCGATAGGAACATTCTTTTTCCTCGGTCAGACCGGCGTGGGCAAGACGTATCTGGCGCAATGTCTGGCGGAAGAGATGTTCGGCAGCAAGGATGCGCTTGTACGATTCGACATGAGCGAATATATGGAGAAGCACACGGTGAGTCTGCTGGTAGGTGCGCCTCCGGGATATGTAGCGCACGAAGATGGCGGTAAGTTAACCGAAGCCGTGCGGCGCAAACCCTACTCGATCGTGCTTTTTGATGAAATAGAGAAAGCGCATCCGGATATATTCAATGTCCTGCTGCAAGTGTTGGACGAAGGCCGTCTGACCGACCGGCAAGGACATAATGTGGATTTCCGCAATACTATCATCGTACTGACCAGTAATGTAGGTACAAGACAACTCCAGGAGTTCGGTTCGGGCATCGGTTTTGGCGCAGAAGAGATGGATCAGAAGCGCGCACACGACTTGTTACTCAAAGCGCTGCAGAAACAGTTCCCGCCGGAGTTTGTCAACCGTATTGACAATGTAGTTACTTTTGAGCCGCTGAGCCGCGAGACGATAGCTCGGATAGTACGGATAGAAGTGGGATTGCTGCAACAACGTCTCAAGGCGCAAGGGCACATCCTGAGCATCGCTCCGGAAGTAATAGACCAATTAGTGGAGAAGAGTTTTGACTCCAAGAACGGTGCCCGTCCCGTAAAACGCGCGGTACAAACCTATCTGGAAGATCCGCTGACAGATATCTTATTGCGGAGACCTAATCAGAAAAAAATAACCATCAAACAAATATAAATTATGACAGTAGAAATTACAGACGCTAACATCAAGGATGTAATTGCGTCAGGCAAACCGGTAGTAGTTGATTTTTGGGCGGCATGGTGCGGTCCATGCAAGATGATGCTGCCTATTCTGGAGGAATTATCCAATGAATACGAAGGCAAAATCGTTGTAGGCAAACTGAATGTGGATGATAATCCTGACACCTGCGAGGAATACGGCATTATGAATATCCCGACGATGCTATTCTTCCAAAACGGCGAGTTGGTTAACCGCCATGTCGGAGCCTGCCGCAAGCAAGATTTAGCACAACTTTTTGATACTCTGCTCTAAAAAAAGAGGGGTATAGTGCAGAAAAATACGTTTTTTCTTGCGTATTTGAAAAAAAAGCAGTAATTTTGCGGGCTTTTTTCGCGCGGAGAACGCTCCGGGTCCGGTAGCTCAGCTGGATAGAGCAACAGCCTTCTAAGCTGTGGGTCTCGGGTTCGAATCCCGACCGGATCACTCGCGTTCTGCAATCGGCGTGCAATGGTCGATGCCGTAGAAATCCCGAGCCGGGCATAAGCCCATATATTTTGTACATAATTCTACTATATAGAATAATGCGTCAATTAAAAATCACAAAATCAATCACCAATCGTGAGTCAGCGAGTCTCGACAAGTATCTGCAAGAGATCGGTCGGGAAGAGTTGATTTCGGTTGACCGTGAGGTGGAGTTGGCAGGTCGTATCCGTAATGGAGACCGCGCAGCGCTGGAAGAACTTGTCAGAAGTAATCTACGCTTTGTAGTGTCTGTAGCTAAACAGTATCAGAACCAAGGATTGAGTTTGCCGGATTTGATCAATGAAGGTAACTTAGGTTTGATCAAGGCTGCAGAGAAATTTGA
>JAGCFY010000193.1 GCA_017649845.1 Paludibacteraceae bacterium | reverse complement strand
TGATCCTGCAGCGGATAGCCCATATATTGCCAAACAGGCGCAAGGGATGCAGACTGCTCGGATAGGGCATAGAACTGAACCGTAGCAGGAATATTGTTATTTCCCGGCGCGAGAACCAACGCTCCGTTTCCCGATGCGTCTGCCTGTATCAACAGGTCTCCCGGCTTGCACTGATAGAGTTTGCGGGTTATGACGAGTGCAGCAGCAGGACGGATAATCAAAGCTGTATCACCCGTCATGTCGATTGTCAGACTTCCGACCCGCGCCTCTGCTATATCCACATAACAGCGGGACCGGATCAGAGCCGTATCGGTTTGAAGCGGTATGCGGTTGTAGTTCGGCCACCAGTTCTGTGGATCCGACCAAATGTGAGTGCCGTTATTGTCATCAAAAACGAGGTATTCGTGCGGTTTCACCGTGATTGTTTTCGATGAAGCCGTATATTTGATACATTCCGGTCCGTCCATCACGCTGACGGAATACGAACCTGCATCCGTCACTTCACTCGCGGGGATAGTGAGCACCGAATAGTTGAAATTATCCGGATCATTATAGATGATATGGTTGGCGTCCTCGCGCAAGGTGTCACCATTAAAGAACCAAGTGAAATAGTGGAAGCCTCCATATCCGGAATAATAGGCAGTGAGGGTGATGGTCTGTCCTTCGTCATAGGTACTCGGCGCCGACTGGATAGTAAAAGAGGTGCCGTCCATGGTCATACAATCCGAACCGTTCGCTACTTGGACATCAAAGGTCTGAGACTGTACGCCGGCGGGGCAAGCATCTGTGATGATTACGCAGAAATAATTATACCACGTATTGCGTACCGAAGCATCGGTCAAAGGATAACACTCGCTGACGGAATTCGCTCCTGGTCCAGGGAATGGCACCGCATCCGCCTCGGTCTGCGTATCACGGAGATACCAATACCATTGCACCTGTGCTCCGGTAGTATCACCCAGCACATGCAACTCAAGCGGCCAGGGAGTAGCATCCAGGTTATAACTCACATTCGGCCAAGGTGAAGTAGTGAAAACGGGACATTGCGCACAAACAGACGCAGCAAACCCTATGCAGAGCATTGAAAACAATGTGAGTATGCGTTTTTTCATGAGCAGTCGGATTCAAAATTTCGCCACAAAATTACATCTTTTGCGCGACATGCGCACACAAAGAATATATGTTTTATAACATATAAAAATAAATTTTGAACATTTTATATTAAGCAAGGTACATAATCTATTGATTACCTATAGGCAAAAGAAACATTTTAATCTTTCATTTGGATATTTCGGAACGTTTCGATTTGGAAAAATAGAAAAAAATATTTGTATATTAGAAATTTTATTCGTAACTTTGCGGCGGAAAACGAAAACGCATTCGCTTACCATGAAAAAAATCGTCCGTTTAATATTACTACTCACCCTGCTGATCGGCAGTTCAGTTCTTTATGCTGCCCCTCAAAAAGCCAAGACTTTTACCAAACGGTACAAAAACGAGAAACTGATTGTTGTGTTGAACGACCTATGCCATCGCAATGGCTATACGCTGAATATCCTGGACGAGATAGACGAGAACAAGCGCATCACAGCGGAATTCAAGAACGCCAAGACTGGTAGTGTGCTTCGCAAGGTGCTGGATAAGGAATTTCAAGGCAAGGTACGAAAAGGTGTGCTGACCATTAGCCGTAAACCAACTCCGCCTCAAACATTCACCGTAACCGCCACCACGCCTGCCGAGATCACAGAAAACGACTCGCTGACCCGCATCGTATATATGGACACGGTATATACCGTGCAATGCGGGATGAAAACCATTGAGCATGTAGAGAAACAGGAGTCGGTCAAGCCGGACCGTTCGCGCAAAGAGGATAAGAGCGGAGTAAACAGGATGGAACATAATATCCAGGTGCTGGTCGGCGCGGGATACAGCAGCATGGGATATAACCTGAAATCCGACGGTGCGGAGATTGGTTTCGCAGGGCTGAATGCACAATTGAGATATCTCTACTATTTTGCTCCGAACTGGGGCATTGGTCTGGGTGTAGGTTTCTCCAATTACGGCAGTACCGGTACGCTGAATACCACAACGGCTTTCAGCCCCAATATTCATGATACGGACGTGCCTATTGCCGGCACGGAAGGCGAGGACTACGAGCACCGTGTGAAAACGCATGACTGGCGTGAATGGCAGCGGGCATACATGGTAGATATACCCGTTATGGTACAATGCACCTACCCTATCCCGAATGTGCAGATGGACAACGGTCCGCTGAAGATTTATGCCGATTTAGGTGTGGATATAGGAATGAATGTCTCCGCTTCGCGGAAGCTAACCGGAGGAAGTATTGACCACGTGGGTTGGTACAAGCCGTGGAAACTGGAGTTGAGCGGTATCGACGGCCATGATTTCTACAGCGAGAACGCCTCTGATTTCGAGACGGAGAAACAGAAACTGAACCTGCGTCTGCCGGCCGTGGGAATCATGGCAGATCTCGGTTTTGCTCTGCCGCTACGGGAAGATATCGACCTGCTTTTAGGTCTTTATGCCAATTATGTAGCAAACGATGTATGCGCCCGGCGGCAGGATATAGGATGGAAAAATACCAATGCGACGGGGTATAAAACCCATGATTTCATGAATGCCTATGCCGGCATTATCGGTACGCAGTATGCGGCAGCGGTACATCCATGGCAAGCCGGCGTACGAATCGGTATTAATTTCAATACCCGGACAAAACCGGCAAAGAAAAAAGAGATTATTAACACGACCTATACCCGTGTCAATGTATGCGACACTACTTTCACGCTCAAAGAGCGCGTGGAGACAAGCGTGAAGGCTGTTGTGGTACAGCAGATCAAACGCGTACTGGCAAAATCCGTCATATGGTTTGATCTCAACTCCTCTGAACCAAACTTAAAACCCGCTGACATACTCGTCAAAGTGGCGGAAATATTGAAAGAAAATCCGGCGCAAAAGATTCTCGTAACAGGCCATGCCAGCCGCGACGGAGACAAGGCAAAGAATGAAAAACTATCTGCTGCTCGAGCCAAAGCAGTAGTGGATATGCTGATAGCACTCGGTGTGCAGCCCAGCCAGATCGAGAGCCGCGCGGAAGGTGTGGAGCGCGATTATATACAAGGTTCGCATGACATCAGCCTGG
This sequence comes from Paludibacteraceae bacterium, assembly GCA_017649845.1. Taxonomy (GTDB): domain Bacteria; phylum Bacteroidota; class Bacteroidia; order Bacteroidales; family Paludibacteraceae; genus Colicola. The sequence goes on along the minus strand of JAGCFY010000193.1, from coordinate 7,597 downwards.
ACCGCCGCGTGGAAATAACACCTGTTGAATAATTATCAAAAGCCATGAATATGAACAAACATCTATTCAAAGCAATGACGGTAATGGTCCTATGGACCTTGTCGGTAAGTATCAAAGCAGAAGTAGCTCCTCCTCCACCCAAGCCGGAGTGTCAGGACATCGTATATCGCAAATGGAACGATGTGCTATTTGTCGATAACGGCAACGAGGAGTATGTGAGTTATCAATGGTACAAAAACCATACGGAAATCACCGGAGAGACCCGCCAGTATCTCTATACACACGGCATACCGATGGAGGGAGACGGAAATATCTATCACGTTGTGGCGACCCGTGCCAATGGCAGCCAGGTAATCTCATGCGAAGGGAGATTTGAGGATTTCGAGACCAGCGTTACACTGAACCCCGGCAAAAAAATCAAGAAAGCCGTGCTCTATACCTATACCGGATTCAAAATCGGCGAATGGAACGATATACCGGAACATCCCGTGGTAGATAAAGGATGCTATATATGGGTTGTCATGTATGAAAACGGAGACATTCTTTCGCAACGCATACTATACTAATGAGAAAAATCAGAGGATTCATATTGGTACTATCCTTGCTGGTAAATACAGCAGTATATGGCATCTCTTCTTTTATCGAGATATCTGCCGGCGGCGGATGGAGCAGCTTAGGCTACAGCCTGACCAACGAAACCCAGCAAGGATTAACCATGCGTCAGAACGGTTCATACGGGCTGAACGCACACATAGGCTATGGACTGCAGTTTAACAAATATATCGGTTTGGGAATAGGAGTCGATCTGGCTCGCTACGGAGCGGATGCCCGACTAAAGGGAACGGCCGAATGGATGGGTGTGACGGATACCGAGGGAGAACGGTACGACCATATCGTTTCCGTACACACCTGGAGCGACTGGCAATCGGTGTATATGATAGAGATACCGCTATCGGTGTATCTGCGATTCCCTGTATCCGAGAATGTGCGTGTGTACGGACAGATAGGAGCAAAAGTATGCCTGCCGATCATGAGCAGCGCTTCATACCAAGGAACGATAAGTCACAGCGGTGTATATGAACCGTGGATGCTGACGATAAGTGATATGCCGAACCATGGATTCTATACCGCTAATATGCAAGACAGCTATGCGCTTCGCACTCATCTGACCGTAGCCGGTTTTGTCAAAATAGGTGTGGAAGCACCGGTGGACAAACTGAATAATGTATGGCTATACGGAGCTATATGCGGATCCGTGCATTTTATGCCGGCCGTGACACCGGATACAGGCAATAACATCATCGGATGGCGCAACGATACCTATGATCAGACAATGTATCAGGCACATTCGTTCATGAGCGACTATTCTCCTATATTATCCACCAATCTCATCAAACGCGAAGCCAAACCGTTTGCGCTCGGAGCAGAGATAGGAATACGGTTCAGAATTCCGCATTTTAAACGATACGGGTGCAATTGTGAGCGGGAATGATATTTTAGCAACATGCAGAAACGATTTTTAAAGATATTGGTATGGTTAGGCCTCATGTCGGTGCTGACAGTACTGGCTATGGGTGCATGGATGGTCATATGGCATGGCAGCCAGAGTACAGAGAGTTTGAAATGGCTACAGCTCCTACAGACCATGGGCACTTTCCTTCTTCCTCCTATCCTCTGCGCCTGGCTATGGGACAGCAATCATCAGCCGTTTCGGTGGCTGCATATGGACAAGGGTGCATCCTGGCAGGTCTTTGCTCTCGCAGTACTTATCATGATATGCGCTATTCCAGCCATAAACCTGCTGGCAGATCTCAATAGCCGTATCTCGCTGCCGGACAGTATGGCCTCCATAGAGCGATGGATGCGTGCGATGGAGGAGAATGCCGCGGCACTTACCGAGCGGTTTTTGCAGGCAGGGAATGCGGGTCAATTGCTGCTCAACATAGGGCTGATGGCATTGCTGCCCGCAATAGCTGAAGAATTATCTTTCCGGGGTACGTTGCAGCAGGTGTTGGATGGTGATCCGGCGTCGAGAATCAGAACGCATACAGCGATATGGGTGACGGCATTTATCTTTTCTGCCATACATATGCAGTTCTATGGTTTTATTCCGCGAATGCTGATGGGCGCCATGTTCGGCTACGTCTTCGTATGGACAGGAAGTCTATGGATACCGATACTGATGCACTTCACCAATAACTGCATGGCGGTGATCAGCTATCATTTATTAGGCGGCGCAGAGAGCACCAATGTGTCAGGAAAGAGTATCGCCGACACGATAGGTGCCGGCGATACATGGTGGTTAGGCGTATTAAGCCTGATCGTAGTAGGGATTCTGCTCTACTTACTTACATCTCTGGGTCCACAAGGATACGACCGCAGAACTCACAAGGAATGATTTTCTTGCGTGCCCGGATATCCAACTGGCTCTGAGCGGGAATTTTGGCGTGGCAACCGCCGCAAGAATCACGTTCTACTTTCACAACAGCTAAGCCATTGCGGGCATTCTTACGGATACGTTTGAAGGCAGTGAGCAGACGGTCGTCAATTTTCTTCTCCAACTCGCCGGCTTTGAGCACTAACGCTTCGGTCTCTGCCTTGGTCTCGGCCAGAATCTGATCGAGTTCAGAACGTTTTTGATTCAAATCAACAGTGCGCTCCTCGATATCCTTGATTGTCTTGGCTTTCTCCGCCAGACGTGCCTCCAGTTCGGCAGAGAAATGCTTGATCTTGCGCTGCGAAGCCTCAATCTCCAGTTCCTGATACTCAATCTCTTTATTGAGATTGTCAAACTCACGGTTGTTGCGCACGGTGTTCTGCTGCTCGCGGTAACGAGAGATAGAAGCGTTTGCATTCTCCGTGCGTACACGATGATCAGAGATCTGGGTCTCGCACTCCTTGATATCATTCTCAATATTGACGAGACGGGTTTTAAGACCCTCTACCTCGTCTGCCATATCTTTTACCTCTTGCGGTAACTCTCCCGCAAGCGTACGCAACGCGTCGATTTTAGAATCTACTTGTTGCAGTTCGTAAAGGATCTTCAGTTTGTCCTCTACTGTTAATTCTTTTGTACGTGCCATACTATTTATGATTAAAATATTTGTATCGGTGTTTTATCTTTCCGGCTGATAATACATTTTACGCCGAGAGGCGCAATGATATCGCGGAAAATCTCCCGCGCATGCTGCTCGGATACCCAGTGATCAATATCTACCAGTCCTATCCGTCCGTCCGCGGACTGAAAATCATGGTACTTGCAATCCGCCGTTAGATAGACATCCGCCCCCTGACGAACAGCGTCCTCTATAAACTCCGCCCCGCTACCTCCGCAAAGCGCAATGCGTTGTACCCGCTCGCATGCCGGGCGTGTGAAACGTATATAGGTGGCAGACAATGTATTGCGCACCAACTCAAGGAACTCATCGTAGGTCATTGAAGTCGGCAGAAGGCCTATCACTCCTAATCCTTGCCCGCCATTCGCAGCGGAGGGAACGAGGATTTGGTAGTCCTGAATACCCAGCCTGTCCGCCAGACGCGTATTAATACCTCCGAAAACAGAATCAAGAGAGGTATGGGCCGAATAAACGGCGATATCATGCTTGATAGCTTGCTCTACCACACATGCCTGCGGCGTCTGACCGCAGACTTGTTTTAAGCCGTGAAAAAGAAGCGGATGATGGGATATGATCAACTGGCAACCATATGCAATAGCCTCATTGACCACCTCCGGCGTAACGTCTGTGGTCAAGAGGACGGACTGTATTTCTCGTCCTGTGTCACCTATCTGCATTCCCGAGTTATCCCATTGCTCCTGGGCACTCCGTGGCGCTACAGATTCTATGCTATTGATAATCTCCCTAAGGAGCACTTATTTTTGTTCCTCGTCCGGCTCTTCAATACTGAAGTCGGTAATACCGGCGTTGACGAGGATATTATACCATTGGATGAGTTTGCGGATGTCAGAAGGATAGACGCGGTCGCGGTCCCAATTCGGCAACACTTCGTCAAACCAAGCCTGCAACTCCTGGTTGGAAGCCTTCTTCGGGTCCATCGCCACAGGTTTGAGACCTTCTTTCTTACCGGCAGAAGTGAGCACTTCGCTCAGCGACACATCATCGGCATCAGTGAACATTGACACATCACTCAAAGCAACAATCTTGTCACGCGCATAGGTCGGCATACGTTTGCCGTCCACCAAACTCTCCACAATCAGCATATTGTTGCCGCGACTAATCAATTTATACAAACCCGGCTTACCGGTAATAGCAAGGATTTCTCTCAACATAATCAGGTTTTTCTCAAAATCGGGTGCAAAAGTACAATATTTTTTTGATATATGCAAATTTTGTAGTAATTTTGCAGCCGTTTTTGTGCTATGTGGACCATTTTAGCCTTCATATCCGCCCTTTGCTTGGGTTTTTACGACATCAGCAAGAAGATCGCACTGCGGAATAACCGGGTGATTGATGTACTGACGCTGAGTGTCTGTTTCTCATCCTTGATACTTTTCGTGCCGCTAATGCTGTCGAGGTTCCTGCCGGAGATAATGAGCGCCACGCCTTTCTACGTTCCTCAAATGGATTGGCAAGGACATTTATACACGGTTCTGAAATCAGGCATCGTATTGAGCAGCTGGATTTTTGCCTATGTATCGCTCAAACATTTGCCGATTTCGGTAGTAAGTCCTATGCAGGCGACCCGTCCTATGTGGACCCTGGTAGGCGCATTACTGATTTTCGGCGAACGGCTGAGCTTCTGGCAATGGATTGGTGTTAGTCTGGCTATCGGTACCATTTTTCTGTACTCGTTCAGCAACAGGACAGATATCATCCGTCAACGCGCTACAGGCGAAGGGAAATATTATGTCTGCCTGATTCTGGCTATCCTTATCGGTGCAGGTTCGGGACTATACGACAAATATCTCATGCGCCATTATGACCATAATGCTGTACAGGTATATTACACTTTGTACCAGGCAGCGATGATGCTGATACTATGGGGTATAATGAACCGCAAGAAATTGTCTGGAGGGAAAGCAACGCCCAATGTGCGGCACATCGGGATGATAGCTATGATTTCGGTCTTCCTGGTCATAAGCGACAATGTGTATATGCTGGCATTGCAGGATCCGGATTCGCTCATCGCGGTAGTAAGCACAATACGCCGCGGCGGAGCGGTGATTGGCTTCGCCTACGGTCTGTTGTTTCTGAAAGAGAAAGACCCGATCCGTAAAATCCTCTGCATGATCGGTATATGCGCCGGATTGGTGTGTCTGGCTATCGGTTAAGTTTGAGAAGAAACGGGGATACGCAGTTCGCTGACAGTACCGTTAATATCCAGAGAGAGGATAAAATACTGCATGGTTAGCTTGGAACTGAGCCGCAGGACTCCCGGCTGAGTTGCAGGGAGAAGAGCCGAGAGGATACTGTCAAGCATACGCTTCAGCGCATCAGGAGTGATAGTCAACTCATTGACAAAAGGACACAGATGCATCTGAGCTACCAGTCCTGCAGCGGAAATCTCCACCTCATGGCTGCGCAGCCAGTCGGCTATAAAAGATTGCAAGTCTATAGTATATCGCGCTGATGAATGCTCGATTCGGAACACCAGCCCTACACCGCGGATGGTCTCTACGGGACTCTTGGTGCCCCATCCCAGTTTGCGGCGAAGCGCATTCAGGTGCACATCAATCGTACCGGTATCGTACCGGAAACTCTCACCCCATACATGGTCCAGCAGTTCGCTCCGCGTACAGACATGATTGGCGTGCGAGACCATATAATCCAGCAGTTTGAACTCCAGACCGGTCAGATGTATCTCCCGTCCGTTTTGACGCACGACGCGCTGCTCGCGGTCCATATCCATATGTTCATTTACACGCGTGTACATGCTCTTACGTTTTTCCGCCGGCAAAGGTACTGCTTTTTTGCGAGATATGCAAATTTAACGGTTAAATTCTTGCGTATGTCATTTTTTATTCGTACCTTTGCAGGAAATTTGAAACAAATTATGTATCCACAACAAATCATTGATGCGCTACGCCATGTGCGCTACCCCGGTACGGGCAAGGACCTGATCGAGAGCGGCATGCTGGAAGATGATATACGTATCTCGGGATATGAAGTTTCTTTCTCGTTGATTTTTCAGAAAGACAACGATCCCTTCCTTAGATCGGTCCTAAAGGCTGCTGAAACGGCGCTTCAGACCTATATAGATCCCAATATCACAGCACATATTCACACCAAATTCGTCAAACAGAATAGTTCAACGGCTACAACTCATCCTTCCCACATCCATGCTAAAAATATCATTGCCATCCATAGCGGAAAAGGCGGTGTAGGCAAATCTACGGTTACCGCCAATCTGGCTGTTGCTTTGGCGCAAGCAGGTTATCATGTAGGCCTGCTGGACGCAGATATTCATGGTCCGTCCATGCCGAAGATGTTTGCCGCCGAAGAGTGCAGACCTTTCTCCGTGGAGATGGATGGAAGAACGCTTATCGAGCCTATCGAGCAATATGGGGTCAAAATGCTCTCCATCGGTTTCTTCGTCGATTCGGAGCAGGCCGTTATATGGAGGGGAGGAATGGCATCAAACGCCATCAAACAACTGATAGAAGACGCTCATTGGGGAGAGTTGGATTATTTCTTGATTGATCTGCCGCCCGGCACAAGTGATATCCATCTGACACTGATCTCCGAACTGCAATTGACCGGGGTGATAGTGGTTACTACGCCTCAACCGGTAGCGCTCGTTGATGCACGAAAGGGTGTAGAGATGTTCCGCAACGAGAAAGTGAATGTGCCTATCCTCGGTCTGATAGAGAATATGGCATGGTTCACTCCGGCCGAACTGCCGGAAAACAAATATTATATCTTCGGCAAAGATGGAGGCAAGAAACTGGCAGAGGAGTTGCATGTGCCTCTATTAGGTCAGATTCCGCTGGTGCAATCCATCCGCGAGGGGGGAGATGAAGGTACACCGATCGTGCTGCAGGCAGGTCATCCGGCAGCGATTTTCTTCGATGAAATCGTAAAAAGTATAGAGAACTGAAGATGTCGCGAACTACAGAATTAGACACTGCCCCTATCCATAGACTGCTATGGAAATATGCATTGCCCGCCATCATTGCCATGACGGCCACTTCGCTGTATAATATCGTTGACACTATCTATATCGGTCATGGCTGCGGAGCATTGGCATTAGGTGCGCTAACGGTGGCCAAACCATTTATGGATATATGCGCTGCCTTCGGCAGTCTGGTAGGAGTAGGCGCTTCATCCCTGCTAGCTATCTATCTGGGCGAGAAAGACTACGACAAAGCGAACCGCGTACTGGGTAATGTGATCGTGCTCAATATCATTCTCTCGGCGATTGTGATGGCGATAGGTTTGATCTGGCTCGACCCTATCCTGATGGCCTTCGGAGCAAGCGAGGACACACTCGGCTATGCGCACGACTACATGGAGATCATCCTTTTCGGGAATATCTTAACCCATATCTATTTCGGGTTGAACGCCATGCTGCGTTCTGCCGGACATCCGCGATTCTCCATGACAGCAACTATAGTAGCCGTGCTGATTAATATCATTCT
>JAGCFY010000192.1 GCA_017649845.1 Paludibacteraceae bacterium | reverse complement strand
GCTCTGCGTATAATGACCGATCAGGCCGGAGCGCTGCGTGGAAAACGAATAATAACACTGGATATAGCGTCAATGGTGGCGGGTACAACCTACCGCGGTCAGTTTGAGGAGCGCATGAAGCAGGTGATCACCGAACTGCAGAACCATCCGGAAGTGATCCTTTTTATCGATGAGATACATACTCTCATCGGTGCAGGTAATGCACAGGGATCACTGGATGCCGCTAATATACTGAAACCTGCATTGGCGCGCGGCGAGGTGCAGTGTGTGGGTGCCACCACAACGGCTGAGTATGCCAAGTCGATAGAGAAAGACGGGGCGTTGGAACGTCGTTTCCAGAAGGTGCAAGTGCGTCCGACAAATAGCGAGGAAACCGAGGATATCCTCACACGCCTAAGTGAGCACTACGCGGCTTACCATCATGTCGTTTATACCTCAGAGGTACTGCATGCGTGCGTGAGTCTGAGCGAGCGCTATCTGACCGATCGCGCTTTCCCGGACAAGGCTATCGATGTGATGGATGAGGTAGGCGCACGCAGTCATGCACGCCAACAGGCCATCGGTGAGACGGAAGCCCCGGCGTATGTGGTAACGACCGACGATGTGGCCGGCGTAGTCAGCATGATGTCGGGTGTGCCCGTTCAGCGCGTAGCGCGTGCCGAGAACGAGCAACTGCGCACGATGAATGATACGCTTCGACACCGTGTTATCGGCCAGGACAAGGCCGTGGAGACCGTTGTGCGTGCTATCCAGCGTAGCCGTTTGGGCTTGCGTGATCCAAAACGACCGATAGGAACATTCTTTTTCCTCGGCCCGACAGGTGTAGGCAAGACTTATCTTGCGCAATGCTTGGCCGAAGAGATGTTCGGCAGCAAAGAAGCCATCATCCGATTTGATATGTCCGAATATATGGAGAAACACTCGGTGAGTCTGCTGGTGGGAGCTCCTCCGGGATATGTTGCGCATGAGGATGGAGGAAAACTGACGGAAGCTGTGCGCCGCAAACCGTATTCGATCGTGTTGTTCGATGAGATAGAAAAGGCTCATCCGGATATCTTCAATATTCTGTTGCAAGTATTGGACGAGGGACGTCTGACTGACCGACAGGGTCATGTGGTCGATTTTCGCAATACGGTCATTGTGCTGACAAGCAATGTAGGAACGCGTCAGTTGCAGGAGTTCGGCGGTGGTATAGGATTCGGTATGACTGAGCCGGATACCAAGACTGCCAATCAAATGCTTCTCAAGGCTTTGCAGAAACAGTTCCCGCCGGAGTTTGTCAATCGTATCGACAATGTGATTACTTTCGAGCCGCTCAATCGCGAAACTATCTCGCGCATTGTGCGTATAGAGATTGCTCTGCTGCAACAACGACTCAAGGCACAAGGACACGCGCTGGTTGTAAGCAACGATGCGGTTGACCAATTGGTTGAGAAGAGCTATGACAGCAAGAACGGGGCGCGTCCGGTCAAACGCGCTGTGCAGACCTATCTGGAAGATCCGCTGACAGATATACTGCTGCGCAAACCCGATCAAAAGAAAATAACAATCAAAAATATCAAACAATCATGACATTAGAAATTACGGACGCTAACATCAAGGATGTGATTGCGTCAGGCAAACCCGTAGTAGTGGATTTTTGGGCGGCATGGTGCGGTCCGTGCAAAATGATGCTTCCTATACTCGAGGAGTTGTCCAACGAATACGACGGCCGTATAGTAGTAGGCAAACTGAATGTGGATGAGAATCCGGATACCTGCGAAGAATACGGTATAATGAATATCCCGACCATGCTTCTTTTCCATAACGGAGAATTGGTTAATCGCCACGTGGGAGCATGTCGCAAGCAGGATTTGGCACAACTTTTTGACACTTTATTGTAAAAAATTGCCAAAATGGCAGTAAAAGTGCACTTTTATTTGGTCATGTCAAAAAAAAGCAGTACCTTTGTGCCCTATTTGCCTAATTAGGCATGTTTTTTGTGTGCCATAGGCACGGGGTCCGGTAGCTCAGCTGGATAGAGCAACAGCCTTCTAAGCTGTGGGTCTCGGGTTCGAATCCCGACCGGATCACATCGTCGGAAGCGGCTCGTCTGTGCAGATTCGCGTTGCGAATTGAGGCGACTCGCGTTTCCTTCTCACTGCAAAAATAAATTTTTCGCGTGAAGAGGAGTGAACGTTTGAACTGAGCGCTATGCGCGCAGCAGGGGTTACGAAGAAATTAAACCTAAACTACTAAGGTAGTACCAAATTCTATTATATTGATATAGAAGATGCGTCAATTAAAAATTACAAAATCAATCACTAATCGTGAGTCAGCTTCGTTGGACAAGTATCTGCAAGAGATCGGTCGTGAGGAGTTGATTTCGGTTGAGGAAGAAGTAGAACTGGCCGGTCGTATCCGTAATGGCGACCGTGCAGCATTGGAGAAACTGACCAAAAGCAACCTACGTTTTGTAGTGTCTGTGGCTAAGCAGTATCAGAATCAAGGATTGAGTTTGCCTGACTTGATCAACGAAGGCAACCTGGGTTTGATTAAAGCCGCAGAGAAATTCGATGAGACCCGCGGTTTCAAGTTTATCTCTTATGCAGTATGGTGGATTCGCCAGTCTATTCTGCAAGCGTTGGCAGAGCAGAGCCGTATCGTACGTCTGCCGCTCAACCAAGTAGGTTCTCTC
>JAGCFY010000191.1 GCA_017649845.1 Paludibacteraceae bacterium | reverse complement strand
GTTTTCCCCGGTGATTTCGTGGACACGGGCACAGAAAACAACAGCGAATGGGAATGGGAGCGTTGGTTCGAAGAGGTGATGAAGCCCGTTTTGCAGCAAATGCCTCTTGTGCCGACCGACGGCAACCATGACGACAGTCCGCTGCTGAACTACAGTTACCATTTCAACACCGATACTTCGTTTAATGCAGTGACGAAGGTTCGTCCGCAGTTCGCCGGAATCAATTACAGTTTCGTCTATGGCGACATGCTGCTGATAGCTTTCTCGATGCAGGATTTCTGGCGTGGCGAATACAGTTATGAGAGCCTGACTTCCGAGTATTTCACGAGAGATTTAGGCGGTTGGTTCAAAGCGCAAGTGGCGGCACATCCGGAGGCCAAATGGCGTGTGGGGCTGGTACACAAGAATCTCTTCTCCGGTTCCGACCACCAGCGTGACAAAGAGACACCGCTGATGAGGGAGACGATGTTGCCGGTAATGAAAGAATGTAATATCAACCTGGTGTTGCAGGGTCATGACCATTGTTATGAAGTAATCGGTCCGGTAGATCCGGACACTCGTACCAAAGCGAAGAAGGGTACGCTCTATTTTATCGGCGCCACCTGCGGGGCTAAGCGCTATACCCCGCTGACGCGCGAAGAAATGGAGGCATCGAAACATATCCACAAAGTGGAGAACTACTACGACCTATTCACCAAGTTCTCGCAGCCCGGTGCGCCGAGTTATACGAGAGTGACGGTGAAGAAAAGCCACCTGCTATTAGAGACTTTTATCGTCCGTCCGAACGGAGAGACGGAACTATATAACACCGTGAGAGTAGAACGGTAAAAGAACAAAGTAACCAAACACTTTAAACAATACTATTATGAAGAAATTTTACTATTTATTGCTCCTTGCTTGCATGCCGCTGAGCATGTATGCTACCACGTTAGACCTTGATCCGGCAGTAGTACTAGCGGACACGATGTATGAAGCAGCAGATTATACAGTGCCTTCGTACACGGAGTTTTTAATTGCCAAGAAGGCAGCTTTGGGCAACCAATCCCAAGCTAATCTGCAAGCGCTGGTAGATAAAGTAGCAGCATTGCAAGACAAAGAGCAACCATATAACATGGTGGCAACTATCAATGGTGACCCGCGTACTCAGATGGCATTTTGCTGGTTTACCAATGAGGGAATCGAGAACGGCGAAGTCCAGCTTGTAGCCGTAGAAAACGCTACAGAGGCGGATTTCAGCGGAGCAGGTGTTATCACCGTTCCTGCTACCCCGACTACCACCAAAGTACTGCGTTATACCGGTAAATGCACCTATGCAGTAAATGCTACGGGAATTAAGGCGAGTGTACGTTATAAATATGTCAGTCACAAAGCGATGGCAACCGACCTTACGCCGGGAACGGCATACAGTTGGCGTGTAGGTTATGCGGGACACTGGAGTCCGATTGCCCAGTTCCGCACGGAGGATGAGAATCAAGGTGAGTACTCGTTCCTGATCATGAGTGACAGCCATATCATGAATCCAACGTATGTTAAAGAAGCACGTCGTTGTGCTTTAGCAGCAGTGAAGACCGTACCGGAGGCCCGTTTTTGCTGTTTCCCCGGTGATTTCGTGGAGGACGGCGATGCTAATAACAGCGAATGGGAGTGGGAGCGTTGGTTTGAGGAGTCGATGGAGCCGGTAATCAAAAAGATGCCGATGGTACCGACGGACGGTAACCATGACGATAGCCCGAATATCAACTATACCTACCACTTCAATACGGATAACTATTTCAATCTGAATATAACCAACAAGCCTCAGTTTGAAGGTATTACGTATAGTTTTGTATATGGCGATGTGCTGTTCCTAGTTTTCTCGATGCAGGATTTCTGGCGTGAGAGTTACGACCAGAAATATCGCACATGGTCGGTTTATTTAATGGATCATGTAGGACCTTGGTTTCGCACGCAGTGTCACAACAATCCAAACACTAAATACCGTGTTTCGTTGGCTCACTTCAATTTGTTCTCAGGTTCGGACCATTCCACCGACGAAGAGCCGCCGTTGTTCCGTAAATGCATGCTGCCGATCATGAAAGAATGCGAGATCGATGTAGCGCTGCAAGGCCATGATCATACCTACGAGGTAATCGGCCCGGTAAATCCGGATGACTGCACACCGATTTTGAGCGCAATCTCGGATCGTGAAGTTGTAGCCGGAGGCACCAATAAAAATATGACCGGTTACAAGGGTGGTACATACTGCACGGACGACGGTACATTCTATTTCATCGGTGCTACCTGCGGTCACAAACGCTACTATCCGCACACTCGTCAGCGCATGGAGAACGAATATACGGATGATCTTTCCGTTTTATTTGACAATCATCACCACAATGTGCAAAATTACTTTGATCTCTTCACCGGTATGTTCGGTCAGCCGGAGGCTCCGACATTCACGAAAATCACGGTAAAAGAAGATTGCCTTGAGTTCAACTCTTACACGGCTGATGACGATGAGGGTAATGTAAGTCTGCTGAACACGATGCGTATCGTTCGCACGAAGGAGCATACGGTGACTGACTTGCATGAGGATATAGAGACAGTACAAGTAGTAAGAAACGGAGATAAGTTCATGCGCAACGGCCAATTGTTCATTCTCCGCGACGGCCGTACGTACAACGCTATCGGACAAGAAGTGAAATAAGGAATAAAACCAGTTAACTAATAATTTAATAGCTTATGAAAAGAATTCTACTTCTTTTGACGGTCTGCACGGCGGTGCTGTGCGCGTCAGCAGCAAATCATTATGTCAGCCAGGCGACCGGTAATGACAGCAATGACGGCTTAGCCTGGTCCACAGCCAAGGCTACTATCACAGCCGGTTTCAGCGCTTGCGGTGACGGGGACACCTTGTTTATTGCCGCGGGTACGTACAACGAACGCGTGACGATCACGACGGGTAAGTTTGTCTCTATCATGGGCGGTTTCTCCCAGGACGGTAGTACGCGTGATCCGGAGCTGTTTGAGACCATTATGGACGGTTCGGATCTGGGTAAGATCCTTATCAAGGCTGAGGCGGAACCTACTATTCCGCTACTTTTCGACGGTCTGACGCTGCAGAATGCAGAGTATTCGTCGTCCGGAAGTGCATTCTATATGCGTGGAAACATGCATATCAACAACTGTATCATGCGTAATTGCGTTTCTATGGGAAGCGGTGGTGCTATCTGCATCAGTATCACCAACAGAACTCTGCCGACCATCGTCAGCAACTGTCTGATCGAATCATGTACAGCGAGCGGTTCCGGCGGTGCGATTCACAATGACGGAGCTATTATCGAGAATTGTATTATTCGCGGTTGCTCCGGTATTTATGCTTCTATCGTAATGCGTAACGGTGGTGAAGTGCGCAACTGTGTGCTTTACAACAACTCTGCCGTAGAAGGCAGCTGGCCTAACTCGGGCGGTATCTACAACCCGACAGGTGAGGTTTACAACTGTACGTTTGCCAACAACTGGGGTGCGCAATATGCCGGTATTCACTCTGACAATCCGGTATATAACTCGGTTATGTGGGGAAACAAAGATGACGAGGGTGATGCCGATCCAGCTAACTATATCGCCGGTAGTCCTTCAAGTCATAATATCGCTGATCAGGGATTCAATTCCTCATCCTTCCAGAGTCTGAGCCTGAATACCGACAATAGTGCCGATGACGGTCCGCATTTCGTAGCTCCGACCAGTTTCGTAGGAGTACCGAAGAACGCAGCCCAAATGGCAGAGATGCAAGCAGCCGACTGGTCGATAGAGGCCGGTTCGTATCTGATAGACAAAGCTCTGGCTTCCAAGGCTCCGGCATATGATCTGACCGGTATGGCTCGTCCGAAAGGCGAAGGCGCTGATGTAGGTGCGTATGAGTTTGATCCCGATGCACCGGTAGTTCCGTTAGAGGGAATAGATATCTTCCAAGATTCGCTTTTCATCTATGCTGAGAGTTCGGCTGCAGCTACGGTGATCTTCACCCCGCGCAAGGCGACCAACAAGAAATTGACTTGGACTTCCGACAATCCTGCCGTAGCTACGGTGGATATCCGCGGAGTGGTAACCGGTGTTGCAGAAGGAAAGACAACTATCCGTGCGACCAGCGAAGATGGCGGATTCACAGATTTTGTGATTGCAGTGATTGCTCCGAAACCTCCGGTACTTTTCCCGCATGAGGTATTGGAAGCAGATGAGATGTATAAGATAGAGGACTACACTATTCCAAGTTTCGTTCCGTTCTGGGTAGCGAAAGAGACTGCCCGCGTGGATAGTTTCTGGGCTACGGACGAAGAGATTGCCGCTATCGCAGACAAGATTGCAGCGATGAACGAAGCAGCCACTCATCTGGTACCGAAAGAGGAACCGTACTGTATGGTAGCCAATATCAACGGCAACCCGAGAACGAATATGGCATTCGCATGGTTTACCAACAACGGTATCATGGAAGGTAAAGTACAGATCGTAGCGAAAGCTCATGCCGTAGCAGCTGATTTCGAAGGAGAGGGTGTTTTAACCATAGAGGCTGAGCCGACCGTTACGAAAGACCTGCGTTATGCTGTTTCCACTTCGGGTCTGCTCAAGGCGGCCAAGATGGACAGCAAAACGGCATTTAAGTATGTTAGTCACAAGGCAATAGCTACGAACCTGACACCTGGAACCGCATACAGCTGGCGTGTAGGATACGAGGGACACTGGAGCCCGATCGCTCATTTCCGTACGCAGAATGCGGCGCAAGGCGAGTATTCGTTCCTCTATATGACTGATAGCCATATTATGGATGCCGAGTATGTAGAGAATGCCAAATGGTGCGCAACTGCTGCAGCTGCTACTGCTCCGGATGCACGTTTCTGCCTCTTCCCCGGTGATTTCGTAGAGACCGGTACTTCCGCTAACAGCGAATGGGAGTGGGAGCGTTGGTTCGAGGAGTCGATCAAGCCGGTAATCATGCAGATGCCGATCGTACCGACAGACGGAAACCACGATGACAGTCCGTTGCTCAATTATGACTACCACTTCAATACTCCTACTGATTTCTGGTCGGCAGCCAAGACCAAACCTCAGTTCCACGGCATCACCTACAGCTTCGTTTATGGCGATGTGCTATTCCTCGTTTATTCTCTCCAAGACTGGTGGAAAGCAAGCGGAAGTAGCGAAGAGACGATGACGTCTTCTTACCTCAGCACTGATGTTCGCAACTGGTTCAGACGCGAGATTGAGAAACATCCGAATACGAAGTATCGTGTTACTCTGTCGCATAAGAACATCTTCTCCGGTTCGGGTCACTCGGTAGATTCCGAGACTCCGATGTTCCGCGAGATCATGTTACCGATTTTGAAGGAATGCGAGATTGACCTGGCTATCCAAGGTCACGACCACTGCTACGAGGTTATCGGTCCGGTTAATCCGGATACACGCACCGTAGTGGAAGGCTCTGTTACGGATCTGGTAACTGTCCCGGTTAACACCAATACCAACATGACCGGTAAGGAAGGCGGTACTTATACAACCGACGACGGAACGCTCTATTTCATTGGTGCAACCTGCGGACGTAAGCGTTATTATCCGTATGACCGCGCGAAGATGGACGAGAACTACGACAAGCATAAAGTGACCAACTATTTCGACCTGATGACCGGTATGTTCGGCCAGCCGGGTGCTCCGAGTTTCACGAAGTTCACGGTTAAGGAAGATTGCATTGAGTTGAACTCTTATACCGCAAGCGCGAGCGGCGAGGCTACGCTGCTGAACACAATGCGTGTACGTCGTACAAAACCGCATACCGTGCCATTCCAGGGCATTGAGAACGTAGAAACGCCGATGGTAGAGGGCGAGAAGTTCATGCGCAACGGACAACTGTTTATCCTCAAGAACGGCAGAGTATTCAATATGCTTGGTCAAGAAGTACAATAAATCATTTACCAACCTGCTAAAAATTCCAATAAAATGAAAAAGATATTTTCTATATTTGCTACGATGCTGGTAGCATTAGTAGCGAATGCAGCGGTAATCAATATCAACACCGGCACTTCGGATGCTCTCCGTAAGGCTTTGGGCGGTGCAGCCAGCGGTGATGTGATCGTCATGGCCGCCGGTACATATGTTGAGTCCAACAGCGATTATATTGCTTTCACGGGCAAGGATGTTACCGTTATGGCGGAAGAAGGCGCTGAGGTGATCATCGTGCCGAAAGTACCTGTACGTTTGAAATCGGGTGCACGCGCCGAGTTTATCAATGTCAAGTTCGACTGCGGCCATTTGAGTGACCTTGGCAGTTACAGCGAAATTATTGTTCCTGCAGACGGTACAGAAGGCAAGAAGGTAATTCTGGATGGATGCGAGTTCTACGGCTGGACGCAGAAAAGCAATGCTATTATTCACACTCGTACGGATCGGCAGTTGGACTCTCTGGTAATCAAGAACTGCTATTTCCATGACAATAAGTACACCTGCGTTTACCTGAAGTACGCAAGTATTCAAGGATTGGAAATTGTCAATTCGACGTTTGCGAATGTAGTAACGGACGCTAATGCTCCTTCTGCGGCTCCTATTCATGTAGATGCCACGAGCGGAAATGTGCTCATCGACCATTGTACGTTCTATGACTGCCAAGTGAAGAATACGGACTACGGAGCAATCAAGATACCGAACGCTATAGCGCCGGTGGTTTCCAACTGTATCTTCGCGATGCCTGAGGCATATGACGGCGGTCGTGCCGTTTACAATACGGACGGCGAAGTTAAAAACTGTCTGACCTACAATTATTCCAAAGACGAGAATACCGGTATTCACAGCGGTCCGACTATTACGGCATGTATCCAAGGCGATCCGTTGTTCCGCGATGCGGCTAACGGCAATTATATGTTAGAGACAGGTTCTCCTGCTTTCGGCGCCGGAACGGAAGGTTCGGATCTGGGTGATCCGCGCTGGGTGCCGCATTTGGATTATTATCTCGTAGGCAATATGAGCGAATGGGCACCGATGGCCAAATACAAGTTAGAGAAGAATCCGGCCAATGCGGGCGAGTATATGATTGACTTGTTCATGGAAGCAGGCAGCGAATTTAAGATTGCGATGTCTGACGGTCAGATTATTGACGACGCCAACTGGTATCCGACCGGAATGGGTAATAACTACCAGATCACGGCATCGGGCGAGTATATCGTTTATTTCCGTCCGGATGGTCAAGGCGGCGACGGCTGGCATGAAGGTTATATCTTCGCTGAGAAACAGGTTATGGATTTAGGTCCGTGGGAGGCTTGGTTCGGCGATGCGAGCTGGCAGCCGGAAGGGGCTTCGTATCTGCTCTATGACGCTGCGGCTGAGAAGGCAGAGGTACATATTCTGCTGAACAAAGTAGGTCAATGGCAAGCGCAAGTGAAATATCATGGTCCGGCCGGCGAGGACGGCAAATGCTACCGCGTAGCGCTGAAGATGAAAGCGAACCATGATATCGGCGGCGTGACACTCAAATGGCAGGATGATAACAACCAACCGAATGTCATCTACGAGAACCAGAGTATCAACTTAGGTGCCAACGAAGAGTACATTTATAACGAAGTAGTGAAGGCTGTACAAGGCGAGCAGGGAAGCAACGGTATTCTCGTGCTTGATTTCGGCTGGGCTCAAGCAGGTGATATCATTGAGATCTACGGTGTGACAATCGAAGAGACCGAATGTCCTGCAGCAGAGCAGTATTACCTGGTAGGTACTTTCAACGAATGGGCTGCTATGCCGGGTTATCTATTTACAGAGAACGCTGCTACGCCGGGTGAGTACATGCTGGATGCCCAGCTGAGAGAGGGCGATGAACTCAAAGTAGTGGGCGTCTCCGGCGATAAGGAGACATATTATCCGGCCGGTTTAGGCAACAACTACATCGTGGATGCAGCACATGCCTGCTGGTGTACTATCTATTTCCGCCCAGAAGGCAACCCCGATTGGGCTGCATTCGGAGGATACTTCTATATCAATGCAAAGCAAGATATCGACAATACTACTGCGGAGATCAAGGTAGTAAAGAAGATAGAGAACGGGCATTTGATAATCCTCAAAAACGGCATGAAATACAATGCCCAAGGAGCGCTTGTAAAATAGCGCTCCTAAGGGCAAAAAGTATATATATACATAGTATATATATAGATAAAGAGCGAAATTGCACATTTCGCTCTTTTATCTTATAGGTATCTTATAGGTATGTTATAGGTATCCTATGGTATGATCCCGGTGCGGACCCGTGATTAGCCCGTGATTAGCCCACGATGGACATTACACGATCCTTACTTCTATTCCTGCGGCTTTGAGTTTGGACGTCATGCCGGTAGGAATGGCCTGGTCGGTAATGATGCAATCGAGCTCGTTGGCATTGGCAATGTGTACGAAGCTTCGTTTGTTGAATTTGGAAGAATCGAAGACGGCAATCACCTTATCCGCCTGCTGAATCATCATCTGGTTGAGCAGCGCTTCCTCGAGATTTGGCGTGGAGACGCCGTTTTCGAAGGAGAAGGAGTCGACTCCGAGGAATAGTTTGTATCGGCTGAAATTGCGCAGGACAGAGAGAGCCAGCGGTCCTACCATGGAATGGCTGTTGAGGCGTACGTTTCCTCCGAGGAGAACGATGTC
>JAGCFY010000190.1 GCA_017649845.1 Paludibacteraceae bacterium | reverse complement strand
GGTGCCCGTCCGGGTGCTCGCCGCGAGATCGTAGAGAGCTATGTAAAGCGTTTGAATGATCTAGAGAACCTCGCTATGTCGTTCCCAGGTGTTGTGAAGACGTACGCGCTGCAGGCAGGTCGTGAACTGCGTGTAATCGTAGGAGCGGACAAGATCTCTGACAAGGATACTGAACTCCTTTCGTTTGACCTGGCTAAACGTATCCAAGACGAGATGACATATCCCGGTCAGATCAAGGTGACTGTCATTCGCGAGGTACGCGCTGTGAATGTAGCGAAATAAATCAAAGGTAGAAATCCTTTGTTAATTCCTGATAGGCGGCTGAACGGCCGCCTATTTCGTTTTCTAAGACGAGCGAGTCTTCGATAAGGGATGTGTCGCTATTCCGATATTCCGGTATTTCGCTATTCCTGGTAAAACTCATCAGTACTCTTCGTGCCGGTTTGGACTCCTTACTATAAACGCGTGTGATATGCGTTGGACTGAAAAGTTCTGCCGCCGCCAAACCGCGCACTTCTTGCTCCGTTTCCGCAGGTAGTACCAAAGCCAGAACTCCGTTTTCGCTCAACAGGCGTGCGCTATGACGGAATAACTCAGCAAAGCTGAGCGTGTCCGTGTGTCGTGCTGCTTGACGCGCTTTGTCCGGGTTCTTGAGGCCATTTTGGAAATAGGGAGGATTGGAGACAATCAGATCATATTGGTGGTTCGACCAGTTTTGGAGCGGTGATAGATAAGCATGAAGTCTGTCGGACCAGGGCGATGCAGCGAAGTTCTCTTGGGCTTGTTCCACCGCCGCTTCATCGATGTCGATAGCATCAACAGAGGCCTCCGGAAAACGCTGCGCAGCCATCAGAGCAATCAGTCCGGATCCGGTACCGACATCCAAGATATGTGTCCCTTTGGGACACCATGCACCAAGCAGCACACCGTCTGTGCCTACTTTCATGGCGCATTGGTCGTGCCAGACAGTGAATTGCTTAAAGCGAAAGTTCGGTGTGCTCATGTCCGCAGCAATGATCATGTTCCTGCGCTTCGAGGACACAATGAATGGTTAGATAGATACCGATTCCGATGAAGAGCACGGCGCAAATATGACGGAACCATTTCTCAAAGGTGCTCATTTTTTGTGTCAGATTGCCGATACTTACAGCGCTGTAACTTACCAGCCATGCAATCAGCATGATCGGCAGACCTGTTCCCAAGCCGAAAATAACGGGCATGACCCAATTCCATGTGCTTGGCAGAGTAAGCGTGATATCGATCATCGTCAGGAAATAGACCAGACGATGCGGACAAAAAGCGATAGCGAAGAAAATACCTAAGATGAAGGACCATAGCCAACTGGCGTTAGAATCTGCATTCTGCAGAAACTTGCTAATTCCGTGGTCATGCTCATGGTGATGATGCCCGCTGAAAAGCAGTACCATACCGCAAATCAGCATAAATCCTGCCAAAATCGGTTCGCCCCAATGGCCTAAGACATGTTGTATGCCTTCGGTCTGAGCGCCCATGAGGAACGGAATACTGAGTAGCACATACGTCGCCAATTTGCCTAAGACAAACATCGCGCCGTTGCCCAAAACTTTGCGTTTGTTATTGATTTCCTTATCGATATAACTGATGGCTGTAATACTCGTCACCAGCGTACACGGGTCGAGAATTGTCAGTAGTCCAAGTAGTAATGCCGTAAAAATTTGCACCATAATGTCATTTTTTTTCAAAAAAGTTTGCAAAGGTACAAAATTTGTTGTAATTTTGCAAGCGAAAATGAAAAAAGTGCGCAAAATAATTCATTTTTTCTGTTTGGCGGCATTCATTTGCTTCTTTGCAGCATGTCATTCTTCGTCTGCGGAGAAGCAATTGGCAAAACGCGAGATAGCGGCGGAGCAGCGCACGGCTATGCTATGTGAAGCCCTGCTGCATAATTCATCGCTGGATAGTATCCGTACTATCGCAGAATATGATGAGAATACATTATTTTACGTCTTCGATGCCCACCAGATGGTCTATTGGTCATCAAATCGTTTGGCTTCCGGAGATGTCTATCTTTTCTCCTATGACACCTGGCGCGAGCGGGATTTTCAAAATGCCAAGACCATGGTGCGTTGGACCAAAGCGGGGCTATACAATGTGTTGACGGTTCTTCCGCTAAGTTACACGCCTATCGAGGAATATACGGATATTTCGACGATTGCATCGCAGACCTTCTCTTTTAGAGAAGTGCTGGAGTCGAACTACAAGCGATACGCATCTTCCCGGCCTTCGTTCATCCTCTGCCATGTATTATTCGGTCTTCTGCTATTGATCGGTATATGGGGCTTGATCCGCAACCGCGGTATTCGCAATATGCGTCTCTCGACGCGCATAACGTATATCATCCTGATACCTGTTCTGGCGGTATTTATCTATATCTTCTTCATGTCAATTCGCTACGTTCGCAAGACAAACGAGCAACATCAGCGTCATGACCTGCAGATGCGTTCGGAATATGTGCAATCATATCTGCGTTCGCTTTATTACTGGGACATGGCATTGACGCCCGCTCAAGCACAAGGCCTGGCTATCGATTTGCATGACTTGGGATATGATATGAATCAGGATATCCATGTCTATGGATTGAACGGCGAATTACTGGCCACTTCGTCTCCTGCGCTGTTTGACAGCGGTTTGCTATCACGCAGGATGGCGCCGAAAGCGCTCTTTGCGGAAGACCATGCTACGATTTGTTACGAGCAAATAGCCACTCATCCTTATTTGGTGTCGTATGTGCCGTTCCATAACGGTTCGTTTGTCACGATTGGCTATATCGCGGTACCTTCGTTTATGAGCGAACAGAAACGCAATGCCGAAGTAGATGCTTTGTTATCGCGTCTGCTACCGCCGTATATTATTGTTTTGCTAGTGGCATTGCTCTTCTCTTTTATGGCTGCCAAATCCATGACGGCACCGCTGTCGATGCTGGCGGAAAAGATGCGGAAGTTCGCCATAGGTGGAGATAACAATCATATTGATTACCCGTATCATGACGAATTGGGCGCACTCGTTGAGCGATATAATCTGTTGGTGGATCAAGTGGAAGAGAGTGCGGAACAGTTAGCTCGTGCCGAGCGTGAAGGAGCGTGGCGAACGATGGCGCGGCAGATCGCTCATGAGATCAACAATCCTCTGACGCCGATGAAACTGTCGGTGCAAAAACTGCAACTCAAGCGTGGTACGGACGGCTTCGATGAGTATTTTGACAAGACGACGAAGATGCTGATAGCCGAGATCGACAACCTCGCGCATATCGCGCAGTCATTCTCCGCCTTTGCTAAACAGCCCGAAGTGATCACGACCGAAGTGGATGTGGCGGAGAAGTTATCCAATGTCATTACGCTCCAACGCGAAAATGACGAACAGATACCGGTGCGTTACGTGGGTGCTGATTCCGGCGTGATGGTGCGTGCGGACAACGAACAGATCTCGCAGGTGTTCGTCAATATTATCAAAAATGCACTGCAGGCTTCGCCTACCGATATTATCGTGGTATTAAATGCTGCTTATTCCGAGCGGGAAGTGCAGATTTCTATCTCCGATGACGGCACAGGCATTCCGGAGAATATTCAATCTCGCATTTTCCAGCCTAATTTTACCACTAAATCTACCGGCAATGGTCTAGGATTAGCCATATCCAAACATATAGTAGAAGGCTCCGGCGGCCGGATTGAGTTCGAAACTTCGCCCAAGGGAACGACTTTTTATATATACTTACGCAAAAAATAATCGTTATGAGAAAAATTATTCTTTTCATCGCAGCGTTGGTGCTGGTAGTGCCGACGAATGCTCAGTTCTTTAACCGTTTGGTAGATGCAGCCAAGCAAAGTGCAGAAAACGCCGTACAACGGCAAGTAGAGCAGAAAGTGGAAGAAGGAGTGGAGAAAATCTTCAATCCGGAAACAGGCGAGTATGAGGAAGTAAAACGCGACGAACCGCAGGAAGCGGAAGAGCAAATGAAACCGCAGAAACAGCAAGGCTGGACTTGCCCTGCTTGCGGCGCAACAGGTCAAACCGGTAAATTCTGCACCGAATGCGGCGCAAAGAAACCGGAAGGTGATGGTTCTTGGACTTGTCCGGCTTGCGGTGCCAAAGGACAAAAGGGGAAGTTCTGCACCGAATGTGGTGCAAAGAAACCGGGCGCAGAAGGAGCACAAAGTGCTCAACCGGCAAAGAAAGCCGCTGAGAGCGCGTACGCAAAATCGGACTTTGTACGCGGTGACGAAGTGTTCTTTGAGGACGATTTTGCTAATGAGCAAATGGGCGAGTTCCCTTCTAAATGGGATATGAATGAAGGATCTGTTGAGGTCGCATCGCT
>JAGCFY010000026.1 GCA_017649845.1 Paludibacteraceae bacterium | reverse complement strand
TGATGCACCGCGAAGGAATCGTAGAAGGCGGACATCTGCAGTTAGCACAAAACGCCTTGGATGAATTGGAGAATCTGCATGCTGAATTACTCAACGAAGATGCGATGTATCGCGCTGCTGTCATTCGTCTTACGCCGCAACTGAACCTGCTCAAAGCCAAGACCGACCGTCCTACGATGAGCGATATAGAGGCCTGTCTGGTTCTGCTTTATCAGATTATGCTCTTGCGTTTGCAGAAGAAGGAGATTTCTCCGGAGACGGCATCCGTACAACAACAAGCCACGCAAGTATTACAATTTCTAAGCCGCACCTATTATGCAAACCAAAGCGAGGTTTGAAAATATTCTAAAATGGTTTGAGGCGAACATGCCTGTCGCAGAAAGCGAATTAGTTTTTGCGAATCCGTTCCAATGTCTGGTAGCCGTTATGCTCTCCGCGCAATGCACAGACAAACGCGTCAACATGGTAACGCCGGCGTTATTTGCCGCCTACCCGACGCCCGAAGCGATGGCCGCAGCGAGTAGCGACGAAGTATTTGAATACGTCAAATCGGTCAGTTACCCGCGAAGCAAAGCAGAGCATCTGGTAGAGATGGCCAAGCGGTTGACAGAAGTGTACGGAGGTCAAGTGCCGGATAACATTGATGATCTGCAGACGCTACAAGGTGTGGGGCGCAAGACTGCGAACGTTGTTTGCGCCGTGATATGGAACCAACCTACGATGGCCGTGGACACGCATATTTTCCGCGTGAGTGAACGATTAGGGCTAACGACCAACAGCAAGAACCCGTTACAGACTGAGAAACAGCTGATCAAATATATCCCTCAGTCTATTATTCCCAAGGCGCATCACTGGCTATTGCTGCACGGACGATATGTATGTCAGGCCCGCAAACCTCAATGCGAACAGTGCGGATTAGCCCCTTATTGCAGATTTTTTAAGAAAAAGTGATATACATTTTGCGTATATCATTTTTTTTTACTACCTTTGCAGTCGCGTTCGGCAAGGAAATACGAAACAACTAAAACTTTATATATTATGGCAGAGAAACAAGGACCTTCGGCAGAAAAGCTGAAAGCACTACAAGCCGCAATGGCAAAAATTGACAAAGAATTCGGTAAAGGCGCCATCATGAAACTGGGCGATGAGAAGATAGACAATGTGCCTGTTATCCCGACCGGCAGTCTGGGTCTGAACTACGCATTGGGAGTTGGAGGTTATCCGAAAGGCCGTATTATCGAGATTTACGGTCCGGAATCATCCGGTAAGACCACCTTGGCTATTCACGCGATGGCGGAGGTACAGAAAGCCGGCGGTATCGCAGCTATCATTGACGCGGAGCACGCTTTCGATCGCTTCTACGCTGAGAAATTAGGCGTCAATATTGCAGACCTGCTGATAGCTCAGCCGGATAGCGGAGAACAGGGTCTGGAGATTGCAGACCAATTGATTTGTTCCGCAGCAGTGGACCTCATTGTGATTGACTCGGTAGCAGCTCTTACCCCGAAAGCGGAGATCACCGGTGATATGGGTGACAACAAAGTAGGTCTGCAGGCACGATTGATGTCTCAGGCACTGCGTAAGATGACTGCTTCGGTTAATAAAACCGGTACTACCGTAATTTTCATCAACCAGCTGCGAGAGAAAATCGGCGTAATGTTCGGTAACCCGGAGACCACTACCGGCGGTAATGCGCTGAAATTCTATGCCTCTGTTCGTCTCGATATCCGTCGTACCGGTCAGATCAAAGAAGGCGACCAGATCAAAGGAAACCAGGTGCGTGTGAAGGTAGTGAAGAATAAAGTAGCTCCTCCTTTCAAGAAAGCTGAGTTCGACCTGATGTTCAACGAAGGCATCTCGCGCATCGGAGAGATTCTCGATTTCGCAGTAGCCACAGAGGTGATCAAAAAGAGCGGTTCTTTCTTCTCCTACGGAGACACCAAGTTAGGTCAAGGACGCGACAAGGTGAAAGATGTGCTGGCCGATAATCCGGATCTGTGCGACGAGATAGAGGCTAAGATCAACGAACAAATCAAGGAGCAGGGTCTGGAAGCGGTGCTGAGCAAGATGGGTAAAAAATCCGGCGAATAGTGGACACCCGGCAATATATTTTATCCCCGCGTGAAGCCCATGAGGCGGAACAAAAATGGCGGGTTGTGAAACGTTCAATTGATGCACGGCAACGAGAGTTGCACGTGCATCTTACTATATTAACCGACGAAGAAGGCAAACCTATTGCCAAAGATGCACCGATTCCTCTCTATGAGCCACCTGTTTACCAGGATGTGCACGCAGCCAAACGCGAGGCTATTATTATCGGTGCAGGTCCGGCGGGCCTATTCGCTGCGTTGACGCTACTGGAGCATGGGATCAAGCCTATCATCTATGAGCGGGGCAAGGAAGTAAGTGAGCGGAAGAAGGATATCGCGCTGCTGAATAGGAACGAAGGACTGAATCCGGAGTCGAACTACTGTTTTGGCGAAGGCGGTGCAGGAACATTCAGCGACGGAAAATTATTCTCCCGTTCCAAGAAAAGGGGTAATATGCAGCGGGTAATGGAAATCTTCCATTATTTCGGTGCTCCCGATACGGTACTATATGAAGCGCACGCGCATATCGGCTCCGACAAGCTGCCCGGCATCATCAAGCGGATGCGCGAGTGTATCCTTGAGCATGGCGGAGAGAT